>NZ_JAYXIH010000003.1:0-192227 GCF_036016755.1 Aurantimonas sp. A3-2-R12
CAAATCTGATGAAACAGCCTTTCCCATGAAGCACCTCCTGCTCACAGAGAATCAAACCGAACATCAAATGGGAACCCGTCGATTCAAATTATTCGCCGGATGCTCTAGCGCTTTCGATTGCGTCGGAGGTCTGCCCTCGCAATTCCGCCAAGTCGGCTCGCGCGACCGTCACAGCGCCCTCCAATCCCAGCCACAAGGCAGCGAATTCCCGCCGCACGGCGCCGCGCGAGAGGTTTCCTTCGGAGGCCTCGATCCGGCTGAGCGGATAACGCAAGGCGCCTACGGCCCTGCGCAAATCCGGGGACACGTCGGCGGATAGAACCTGGCGAATCTCCGACATGATCGATGAAGCGGCAAGCATGATTTCGCCAGCGCTTTTGCCCTGAAGTCTGGCCTCGTCATTTTCGCTACTGTCGTCGGCCGCAGGCGAAAACCGCAATTGGATCACCGCGGTTTTTTCCTTGGCAATCTCCAGCCGACTCAGCGGGGCAGAGCCCCCGTCATAAAGTTTGCGGGCAAGCTCCAGCGAAACCAATTGCGAATCGTAGGAAAAAGCCGCGAACACAAGAGTCAGGGATGCGAAGATAAAGCTGCCGACTAGGAGTCGTAGATTGATCGACATCACCGCGATAATTCCGCCCGCTCCAACAAACCCGAACGGTCTTCCGAGAGGAAGCTTCCGAACAGCGGCGACTATGGAGCGCTCAAGTTACCGGGGGGTTACGCCACAGTCGGCGTAGTCAGCATATCCCGCTGTTTTTTCATTATCTTCACCTGCGGGTAGCGCTGGCGCCAGCATTTGCCGCGACATATTGCAATTTTCGAATTTTTTTGGGCGACTTGGATCACGATGAAAGCCGATCGATGCTATCCGATGTCATGAACCCATCGATTCCCGTCAGTTAGCGCACAATGCAGGTGGAAGACCGGTTTCACTTTCCTCATTTCGCGCGAGCGAGCGGCGGTCGATCCTGCGGCCTGATGCCGCAAGTCTGGTCGCACTCGGGGGAGCTCGGTCTACTCCGCGGCGTCGGGAAGATTGACCGGTTTCGGTGCGAACTGCATCGTTTCTTTCGCCATCGGATTGTTCGGGTGGTTCGTCCAGTTGCCGTATTCGTCCGGGATCGGCTTCTTCGTGCGCGGGTCGGTACCGGCGATCTGCTCCATGGTGATGCAGTTCTCGACCGGGCAGACATTGACGCACAGATTGCAGCCGACGCATTCGGCGTCGATCACCTCGAAATGCCGCTTGCCGTCCACCATCGCCGTGATCGCCTGATGCGACGTATCCTCGCAGGCGATGTGGCAGCGACCGCACTGGATGCACAAATCCTGGTCGATCCGCGCCTTGGTGACGTAGTTGAGATTGAGGTATTGCCAGTCGGTGACGTTGGGAACGGCCCGACCACGGAAATCCTCGATCGTGGCGTAACCGTTCTGATCCATCCAGTCGGACAGGCCCGACGCCATTTCCTTGACCACCTTGAAACCATAGGTCATCGCCGCCGTGCAGACTTGCACCGTGCCGCAACCGAGCGCGATGAATTCGGCCGCGTCGCGCCAGTTGGTGATGCCGCCGATGCCGGAAATCGGCAGGCCGCGCGTCTCGGCGTCGCGGGCGATTTCGGCCACCATGTTGAGCGCGATCGGCTTGACCGCCGGGCCGCAATAGCCGCCATGCGAGCCCTTGCCGTCGATTGTCGGCGTCGGAGCAAAATTATCCAGGTCGATCGAGGTGATCGAGGAGATCGTGTTGATCAACGAAACCGCGTCGGCGCCACCCTTCTTCGCGGCCCTGGCCGGAAAGCGGACGTCGGTGATGTTCGGCGTCAGCTTGACAATGACAGGCAGCGTCGAATGCTGTTTGCACCAGCGCGCCACCATCTCGATATATTCGGGCACCTGACCGACGGCCGCGCCCATGCCGCGCTCGCTCATCCCGTGCGGACAGCCGAAATTCAGCTCCACCCCGTCAGCGCCGGTCTCCTCGACCAGTTTCAGGATCTTCCGCCACGGCGCCTCTTCGCAGGGCACCATCAGCGAGACGATCATCGCCCGGTCCGGCCAGTTGCGTTTGACCCGGGCGATCTCCTCCAGATTGACGTCGAGCGCCCGATCAGTGATCAGCTCGATATTGTTGAGGCCGAGCAGCCGGCGGTCCGGCCCCCAGATAGCGCCATAGCGCGGACCGTTGACATTGACGATCGGCGGATCCTCGCCGAGCGTCTTCCACACGACGCCGCCCCAGCCCTGCTCGAAGGCGCGCTGGACGTTGTATTCCTTGTCCGTCGGCGGCGCCGAGGCGAGCCAGAACGGATTGGGCGAGGAAATGCCGAGGAAGGAGGTGCGAAGATCAGCCATGCTTTTGTTCCCTATGCCTTCGCGCCGACGAACGTCCGGTGGATCGCCTCAGCCGCCACCTTGCCATCCTCAACCGCAACCACGGTCAGGTCGTCGCCCCCCGAAATGCAGTCGCCGCCGGCCCATACGCCGGGCAGCGACGTGCGCCGGTCGGCATCGACCTTGATGCGGCCGAGCTCGAGCTGGATGCCTCCCCCTTCGCCATCGATACCATCCGGCAGGAAGCTCTGGCCGATCGCCTTGAAGACCTGGTCGGCTTCGAGCGTCACCGTCTCCCCCGTCCCCACCAGCCGGCCGTCCTCGGTGCGGGTCCGCTCCAGCTCGATCCCGGTGACATGGCCGCCCTCAGCCAGAATCCGCTTCGGCTGCAAATTGCAGCGGATCGCAATGCCGCGGGTCTGCGCGATCTCCTGCTCGTAGCGGGAAGCATTCATGGCTTCTTGGCCCCGACGATAGGCGATGGTCACCTCCTGGGCGCCGAGGCCCTTGGCTTGCACGGCCGCGTCGATCGCCGTCATGCCGCCGCCGATGACGACAACTCGGCGCCCGATCGGCAGCGAGGCGAGATCGGTGGTCTGGCGGAGTTCGGCAATCCAGGCGACGGCGTCGGCCGAACCCGCTTGGCTCTCGCCCTCGGTGCTGAGCGCGTTGACGCCGGCAAGGCCGAGGCCCAGAAAGACCGCGTCGAAGTCCCGGCGTAGGTCGGCGAGATGGATATCGCGGCCGAGCGCCTTGCCGGTTTCGAGCGAGATGCCGCCGATATCGAGGACGAAATCCACCTCGCGCTGAGCAAAGCCCTGCGTCGTCTTGTAGGCGGCGATGCCGTATTCGTTGAGACCGCCGGGTTTTTCCCGGGCATCGTAGAGCGTCACGTCATGGCCGTGCATGGCGAGGCGATGGGCGCAGGACAGGCCCGCCGGTCCGGCCCCGACGACGGCGATCCGCTTGCCCGTGGAGGCGGCGCGGGTGAAGGGATGCGCGCTCTTCTCCATCAAAATGTCGGTGGCGAAGCGCTGCAAGAGCCCAATTTTGACCGGCTTGCCCTCGGCGATCTCGCGCACACAGACTTCCTCGCAAAGCGTCTCGGTGGGACAGACGCGGGCGCACATGCCACCGAGAATGTTCGACGACAGGATTGTCTTGGCCGCGCCAGTCGGATTGCCTGCTTGAATCTCGCGAATGAACAGCGGAATGTCGATCGAAGTCGGGCAGGCTGTCATGCACGGCGCGTCGTAGCAAAAGTAACAGCGGTCGGCCTCGACCACCGCCTCGTGCTCCTCGAGCGGCGGGTGGAGGTCGGAAAAATTCGCTTTCAGCGTGTCGGCATCAAGGCGCTTCGCGCCGATATCGGGCCGGATCGGTCGGGCTTCGTTCATCGCGGACAGTCCCTCCAGCCAGTCACCATCGGCGACCGCGCGAGAGGCGCCCTCCCCGGTCAGCCTGATCGAGGAAGAGAATGATCCGAGTTTTTCACAAGGTCAAATTTTTTATCGTTTGGTCAAAAACCACGCCCGTCCGGCCGGCTTTCCGACGGTCGACGGCACCCGCGCGCAAGGTCCGTCTCACGCGGTCGTTTCAGCCTTGCGCAATGCCTCGTCCGTCCACGGGAAAGCGATCCGGATGCCGAGCCGATTCGCCCCCGGCCGCCGTGTGATCGTACCGCCGAGTTCGCCGGTGACGTTGATGTTGATGAGACGGGTCCCGAAGCCGCTTCGCGGCGCCAGCGACGGAGTTTCGGCGATGCCGAATTCGCACCAGTCAATCGTCACCTCACCGCCCACGAGCGCCCATCGAACCGAAAGGCTTCCGTGCAACGTAGCGAGGCCACCATATTTCAGCGCGTTGGTGGCCAGTTCATGGAAGGTCAGCCCCAACGCCTGGGCCTTCGTCTCGCTGACCTCGATGTCCGGTCCGCTGATATCGCAAGCTTCCAGCCGATCGCCGAACACCTGGCGCAGCTCTCCCGCCAAAAGATCGCCAATCTTGGCCCGCTTCCACTGCGAGCGGGTCAATATCTCCTGGGCCGACGCCATCGCGCCGAGCCGAGCCGCGTAGGACTCCAGAAAATCGTCCACCCCCTTGGCGCCGCGGGCGGTCTGGCGAGCAATCGCCAAGACCCGCGCGATCGAGTTCTTGATGCGATGGTTCATCTCCGACAGCATCAGATCCTTCTGGGCGAGATTGCGCTCGCTTTCGGCGTGCAGTGCCGCGACCGCTTCGGACCGTCGCGCCTGCGCCAAGGTCAGCAGCGCCAGAAGGACGGCGAGCAACAATCCCGCGAGCGCAAGGACAACCGCGGGAAGGACCGAGCCGATTCTCTGGAAATCAGCCGTGGGAGTCAGCCGGAAAATCCAGTCGCGACCCGCAACTTCGAGATTCCGCACCACCGCGAACTTCTCGTTGCGACTCGCGTCGGCATCGACGCGCGATGTGAATATCCGAGATCCTGGCGCCATCTCGCCGTCGAACGCCTCGACGAGCACCGGTAGGCGCGGGCTTTGCTGAAGCGCGGCGGAAAACAGATCGCCCAACCGGAAGGGCGCGTAGACGAAGCCTTGTGTCTCACCGACGGCGCCCGCCGCCTGCGCCGCTTCAGAGAAAAACGGCAGATAGATCAGAAAGCCGACCTGAGGGTTCTCGTCGATCTCCTGAACCAGGCTGACCGGAGCGGTAGCGCTCGCCTCGCCGGTGCTCGCCGCCCGCTGCATGGCTTCGCGGCGACTTGCGTCGGAAAACATATCATAGCCGAGCGCGGCGCGATTGCGTTCGTCCTGCGGCTCCAGCAGCACGATCGGAGTACGCTCGGTCTGGTCGGTCGCGGGCCAGATGTCGGCCACATCACCGTAATTCCTGCTCAGGGTTGCGCGGGCGGCCGCGTCGTCCTGCGTCGGGACGGTCAACGCGAAACCAACGCCCTGAATCCCGTCGAACCGTTCCGTCAGATCAACCTTGTCGAGGAATCGGGAGAATTTTTCCCGCCCGACCTGCTGACCCTCGACGACGAGAAAGGCGTGAGTGGCATGCAGCAGCGACAGATGCATCTGCAGACGGGCGGAGATCCGCGCCATGGCATCGTCCGCGACGCCCACAAAGCGCAGACGATCGGCGTCGCCACTCGCCTTCCAGACATGGCCAGCCAGCGCGAGACCCAAGGTCGTCACGATGGCAAACGCCAAAACCGAAAGGATACGTGTCCTCAAGCAGAGCCGCCGTTCGATCGTTTCATGCTCCCCCGCTCCGGGCCATAGCAGTGCGCCTGCCATTTGTCTCGCTCGCAGACGACGGGCTTGAACAATGATGATTCGCCGTCCACCGGTGGACGGGCGCGGTGGCCGATACGGCAACATCGAACGCCGCCCGTGCCGAGGCTGCCGACCGGCCAATTCAGGGGCGGAGTGGCTGCGGATCCGGCGTGCGTTGGCATCGGGCGCGCGAAGGGCTATATCGGCGTCATGTCGGCTCTTCGTCGGATCCTCGTCTTCACGCTTTTCCTGACCTTCGCGTTGGGAACGCCCGGCTATGGAATGCCGCCGGGCGACATGGCGGACAATGCCCTGACGGTCACGAGCGGCGCCACGACGCCGGATACATGCGACACGTGCGCGAATGACATGGCGAAATCGGTCTGCGTTTCTCCGTGCCTAGTCGTCGGCGTCCTGTCTTGTGCTGACGATTGTCTGCCGGCGGGGGCGGAAGAAGTTCCCGGTTGGATGCCCGAGCGGCCGACGCCCGACGCCATCGCCGCGCCAGACCCTTTCCCTCCTAAACTCTTCGCATAAGACGAAGCGATCGCCGCAGCCGCGGCGGTCGATGTCGACGCCCCGATGCGCCCGACGGCCCGCGATTTTCGTTGCCGTTCGGATCGTCGGCCCGACCTGATCCGGACATAGGAAACTCAGATGCGATCCATCCTTCGCCAAGCCCTGGCGGCAGGGCTTTTCGTCATGATGTCCGTGCCGCCTGCGGCAACCGCGCATTCATTGGACGATCTCCAGGCGCAACTCGGCGAGAACGAGCAATATTTTGAGCCGAGAAACGAGCCCGCTCCCGACTTTTCGCTTCAGGACGCGGCAGGAAATACGGTTCGCCTCAAGGATCTTCGTAACCAGGTCGTGGTGCTGAACTTCGTCTATACGCAGTGCCCGGATGTTTGCCCTCTTCATGCCGAGACGATCGCTCGCGTGCAGAAGATGGTGAACATCACCCCCATGAAGGATCGCGTGACTTTCGTCACGGTAACCACCGATCAGGTCCGCGATACGCCCGATATTCTCCGAAGCTATGGCGATGATCATGGGCTTGATCCGGCAAACTGGCGGTTTCTCACCAGTGGACCGGAACGACCGGAACAGACTCGCAAGCTGGCGGAAGCCTTCGGTCACAAATTCAAAGTGACGGAGGATGGCCTTCAGCTCCACGGCATCGTTACCCACGTCATCGATCAGAACGGCGTTTGGCGAGGAAATTTTCACGGCCTGGCTTTCCAGCCGGTCAACCTCGTCAGCTTCGTCAACGCACTGACCAACGATCGGGATTTGCATGACAAGCCCGCCGATCCTTCCTGGTGGACGACGTTTCGTTCGCTGTTCTGACCTCATCCCCCTGCAACTCGAATAGGAACTCCAATGAAAAACCGTACGACATCATTCCTCGCCATGGGCGCTCTCGCCGCCGTGGCCGTGGCAGGCTCCGGTTGGTCGAGCAGCCAGGCCCAGAGCATGCCAATCGCCGAGGTCTCACATATCCATGGCATTGCCGTGAATCTGTCCGACCCGTCCCGGCTTTACCTGGCAACCCACGACGGTGTGTTCCTTACCTCTCCCGACGGCACGGCCGAGAAGGTATCGAGCAACACAGACGACTATATGAGCTTCACCTCGCATCCCTCCAACGCGAACACCTTCTTCGCGAGCGGTCACCCAAAAACAGGCGGAAATTCGGGCTTTCTCGTATCGCGTGACGGCACGAGTTCCTGGGAACAGGTCTCCCCTGGCGTCAACGGGCCGGTCGACTTCCACGCCATGACCGTCAGCCCCGCCGATCCGAACGTGCTCTACGGCCTTTACGGCGAGATCCAGACAAGCGCGGATGGCGGCAAGACCTGGGAGGTGGTCGGCGCACCGCCCGCCGACATCTATGGCTTGGCGGCGTCGGTCTCAGATCCGAAAACGGTCTACGCGGCCACCGGCCAGGGCGTAATGGTCAGCCGCGATGGCGCCAAGACCTGGGAGCCGAGCGGGCCTGCCGGACAGCCGGCGAGTTTCGTCAAAGCAGCCCCGGACGGAACCGTCTACGCCTTCGTGGTCGGCTCCGGTCTGGTCAAGCTGGCGAAATCCGCAAGCGAGTGGGAGCCGATCACCGACCGTTTCGGGAACCGTATCCTCATCCACTTCGCCGCCGATCCGAGCAATCCCGACAATCTGTTCGCTGTCACCCAGCAGAGCGAAGTGATCGTCAGCAATGACGGCGGCAAGAGCTGGAAGCCGCTCGGCTGAACCAGCCCCCAAGCCGCCGGACGATTCACGGCGGCTAGGCTGCGTCCGCCGGGCGGCCGAGGAAAATGGCGGAGCGCTCGCGGGCGCTCCGCCTCAGCCCATGAACTGGCCGCCATTGACCTCGATCACCTGGCCGGTGATGTAGCCTGACAGCTCCGGGCTGGCGAGAAACAGATACGCCGGCGCGCAATCCTCGGCGGTGCCAAGGCGCTGCATCGGAATCGTCGCGGCTGTCGCCTCCAGCTTTTCCGGCGTCGAATAGCGGCGATGGAAGTCGGTCATGATCGTGCCGGGCGAAACCGCATTGACGCGGATGTTGTCCGGCGCGAGTTCCTTGGCGAGTGCCCGTGTCCAAGTCGAGATGAAGGCCTTGGAGGCCGAATAGAGCGATGAGCCCGGGCTGCCGCCGATGGTCGCCGCGACCGACGATGTGTTGACGATCGCGGGAGCTTCGGCGGCCTTCAGCGCCGGAAGGAGCTTCGTCGTCAACGCCACGACGGATCGGACGTTCAAGTCGAGGACGTGATCGTATTGCGCCCGGTCGACGTCTCCCGCCGCCACCCGGCCGCCCATCGTGCCGGCATTGTTGACGAGAACGTCGATCCGGCCGCCGACTTTGGCGAGGATCGCCTCAGCCAGGCGCTCGCCCCCCTCCGGGTCGGCAAGATCGGCGGTCAGCAGCGTCAAACGCTTGCGATCCTCTGCCGGTAAATTCGCGAGCAAGTCCTTTTCCGCATGTTCCAGACTGCGTCCCGCATGGGCAACGACATCGGCGCCCGCAGCGAGAAACGCCCGCGTGGCCGCCGCGCCAATGCCGCGTCCCGCACCGGTGATGACGACGGTCTTTCGGGCAAAGAGCGCTCGATCGAAACCATTCATGGGGATTCCTCCAATTTCGATTTCATAGTGCCGGCGGCGTCGACCGCTGCCGTGCCATTCCCACAGCGATACCAGCGATTGCCGTCACCAGCCACGCCCCGATCAGGATCATACCTCCGAGCGGCGCGGCATTGGCGAACAACCGCTCGCTCCACACGACCCGCGCCGCCAGATCGCCGGAAAACAACAGCGTTCCGGCGATGGTCAGCATCCCCGCAATGGCCGACAGGTGCGGCATCATCGGCCGCAACACAGCCAGCGCCAGCAATGCCGGCGCGTGAACCAGCGCGATCGCCGCCGCGATGGCGACAAGCCGTGTGTCGCCGCCATGGGCGGCCAAGGCGGCGCCGGCCACTCCGGCCGCGCCGAAGAGGCCCGCAAAGACGATCAGCAGCGCCGTCACGCGGCGGCATCCGTCGAGCGACCGAGCGGCATCATTGGCTCTCGCCGACGCTGGTGACCGGGCCTTGCGGCGGTGGCGCTTTCGCGACTCCCAAGGTCGGATCGACAGGAGGCATCTCGTCGAGGACGGAGCCCTCCCACATCCGATAGCCCACCGAATAGGAGGCCTTGGCCAGGAGATGGGCCGAGATTGGCGCGGTCAACAGGAAGAACACTACGGCGGCGAGCGCCCTGAGCACGACCGGCGTCTCGTCCGCGGTGATTGCGAGGGCGATCAGCAGCATGGCCGAGCCGACCGAGCCCGCCTTCGAGGCGGCGTGCATCCGCGTGTAGATATCCGGCAAACGCAGAATGCCGAGCGCGGCAACGGCAGCGAAAGCGGAGCCGGCAAGGATCAGGAGACTAGCGATGATGGTCGAGATGTCCGCGATCATGTCTTTTCGCCCGCTCTGGCTGCATTTGCGGCAGCCTGCAACTGCTCCACCCGCTCTTCCTCGGTCTTGCCCCGCGCCATGATGAACCGCGCCAACGCGACGGTCGCGAGAAAGCCGACGAGGCCGAGGGCGATCGCGATATCGATGTAGAGTGTGAAGCCGGTGTCGATGCCGATGACCGCGATGAAGCCGATTGCGACGCTGGTCAGCATGTCGAGGCCGAGCACCCGGTCGGGCAGCGTCGGCCCCATGACGATCCGGGTCACGGTGATCAGAAAGGCCGCACTGAGTAACACCAGGGCGACAGAGAGCGAAATATCGAGAGACCACCGGGCGAATTCGTGAAGGCTCATCGAAACGCCTCCAGGATCTTGCGCTCGAAACCGCCGGCGATATCCGCCTTCGTGGCTTCGGGATCGGAGCAGTCGATCGCGTGGACATAGAGGGTGGAGCGATCCTCCGAGACGTCGACGGACAGGGTGCCGGGCGTCAGGGTGATCATGTTGGCCAGGAGCGTGATCTCGAAGTCGCGGTCGACCTTCAGCGGATAAGCGAAGATGCCGGGCTTGAGGTCGGGCTTCGGTGTCAGCACCAGCACGGCCACCCGCCAGGCGGACATCAGCAGTTCATAGACGAACAGCAGGAACAGCGTGAGGATGCGGCCGGCCCGGCCGACATAGCCGACGGTGCCGACCTGCTCGCGGATCAGATACAGCGCCGCCGCGCCCAGCACGAAGCCGAAGACGAGGTTGAGCAGGGTGAACGAGCCCGAGATGATGACCCAGATCAGTGCCAGGATGAGGTTGAAGAGCGAGAGCCTCACGATCCGCCTCCGAAGACCGAGGAGAGATAGGCCGCGGGATCGATGACGCCCGCCGCCGCGCCGTCGGTCAGCCGCGCCAGCCACTCCGGCCAGACGCCGGCGGCGATGACGAAGCTGATGAGCCCGAGCATCGGGACCAGCGACAGCGCCCTGCCCGGCCCGGGCGCCTGGAACGTCTCGGCTTCGATGCGCGCGGCCTCGCTCTCGCTGGCCGCCGACTGGATCGCCGGCAGCGGTCGCCAGAAGGCCAGCGCGAAGACACGCGCGCTGGCGATGGTCAGCAGGAAGCCGGACAGAAGGATGGTGGCCGCCAGCCAAGGCATGTCGGCGGTGATCGTGGCGCGGACCAGTGCGACCTTCGGCCAGAAACCGGAAAAGGGCGGCAGGCCGGACACCGCGAACAGGAGCATCAACACCAACGCGGCGAACAGCGGGTGGCGGTGCCACAGTCCGCCCATCTCCGCCAGCGATGACGAGCCGGCCAGATACGCCGCGGTTCCGGCCGCCAGATAAAGTCCGGTCATGACGACGATCGAGTGAAGGGCGTAATAGATCGAGCCGGACAGCCCGGTCTGAAGCACCGCAGCCGCCGGCGCAGGCTCGACCACCGAAAGAGCGCTGGAAACAGCAGTCATCGAGGGCACCGCCAGCCCCGCGAGAATCGTGCCGATGCCGGCGATGACGACGTAGTTCAGAAGCCGCCGGAGATCGGTCTGCGCCAGCGCGCCGAGTGCCCCGACGAGCATGGTCAACCCCGCGATCCAGGCGATTACCGATGCGAGGCCGGCCCGCTCCGGCGGAAACAGCATCAGCAGCACGCGGATCATCGCGTAGACGCCGACCTTGGTCAAAAGCCCGGCGAACAGCGCCGACACCACGAAGCGCGGCGTGTGGTAAGAAGCGGGCAGCCAGGAATTGAGCGGAAACGCCGCGGCCTTCAGCGAAAACGCCACCAGATAGAGCACGGCGAGGGTGTAGACCGCGCCGTCATCCGGCATCTCGGCGGCCTTTGTGGCGATATCGGCCATGTTGAGCGTGCCGAAGATGCCATAGAGATAGCCGGTGGCGATCAGGAACAGCGTCGTGCCGACGAGATTGAGCATGCAGTATTTGGTCGCGCCGTCGAGCTGTTCGTGCTCGGAGCCGAGGATCAGGAGCCCGAACGAGCCGATCAGAAGCACCTCGAACCAGACATAGAGGTTGAAGATGTCGCCGGTCAAAAAGGCGCCCGAGACACCGCCCATCATCAGGAACAAAAACGGATAGAAGCCGTAGCGCCGTTCCGTCGCGCTGATCGAGGCCACGGCGTAGATCGCACAGGCGAGCGCCACGAAACCGGCGACGCTGACGAACAGCGCGCCCATCAGATCGACCGTGAAAGCAATGCCGAAGGGCGGTTTCCAGCCGCTCATCATCATCGTCTGCGGCCCCTCTGCGGCGACCTTGACGAGGAGCGCGACGTCGATGCCGAAGAGAAGCACGAAGCCGGGGATCGCCAGCCACGGATGCCAGTCGATGCGTTTTCTCAGCATCAGGAGGCCGGCTCCGAAAATGAAGCAGGTGACGACCGGCAGCACAACAAGATAGTCGGACGCCGCGACCGCACCCTTCACCATGGCTTCGGCCTTGAGGACCTCGATGTTTCCGATAGCCATGGTCAGTAGCCGAGGGGCGGCAGCCCCTGGTCCTTGGGTTCGGCGAGGCGCATCTCGTCGGTGTTGTCGGTATTGAGATCCTGATAGGCGCGATAGGCCAGCACCAGCAGGAAGGAGAAGAAGGAGAAGGAGATCACGATCGCGGTCAGGATCAGCGCCTGCGGCAGCGGGTTGGCGATCGCGCTTTCCGGTATCTTGAGATCATCCGGGATGATCGGCGGCGCGATCGGTCCGATGCGCCCGGCGGTGAAGATCAACAGATTGACGCCGTTGCCGAGCAGGACGACGCCGAGCAGCATGCGGATGATGTGCTTCGACAAGAGCAGATAGAGCGATGTGCCGAACAGGCAGGCGACGACGAAGCTGAGCGCGGTTTCCATCAGTCGCTCTCCCTCTCTTCGAGGGCCAGGGCGATGGAACTGATCGCTCCGACGACGACGAGATAGACGCCGATGTCGAAGAACAGCGGCGTCGACAGGCCGACATCGCCGCCGAGGATCGCCGGAAACGCCCACAGGCCGGTCAGGAACTTGGCGCCGACGAAGAGTGACGCCACGCCGGACAAGACCGCCATCATCAGGCCACTGGCCGCGATCGCCATCGGGTGGAAATACAAAGCCCGGCGGACCGGTGCAACGCCACAGGCGATGCCGTAGATGGCGAAGGCCGACGCGGCGATCAGCCCGCCGATAAAGCCGCCTCCTGGCTCGTTATGCCCGCGCAGCAGCACGAAGATCGAAAACAACACCATCAAGGTCGTCAGATAGGGGATGGTGAAACGGAAGATGACCGTCCTCATGGCGTCTGCTCCGTCGGATCGGGGTAGCGCTCGCCCTTACGCCCGACCCTAACGCGGATCAGCGCCAGGATGGCCAGGCCCGCCGTCATGACGACGGCGATCTCGCCCATCGTGTCGATGCCGCGGAAGTCGACGAGGATGACGTTCACGATGTTGCGCCCGTGGGCGATGGTGTAGCTGTAGCGCTCGAAGAAATCCGACAGCGAGGCGTCGAAGGGGCGCTGGGTCACCGCCAGCAGGAACAGGCCGAAGCCGGCCCCGCCAGCGATGGCCAGAACGGCGTCCGGCAGGGACTCGCGCAGCGGCCGGTGATCCGCCGCGGACAGCCGTAGCCGGGTCATCACCAGGGCCAGGATGACCACCGACAGCGTTTCGACCATGAATTGCGTGAAGGACAGATCCGGCGCGCCGAGCAGCATGAAGATCAGCGCCACAGCGAAGCCCTGAATGCCCAGAGAGACGATGGCGGTCAAGCGGTTCTTGGCGATGACAACGGCAAAGATGCCGAGGACCACGAGCCCGAGGACGGTCCACTCGTAGAAGGCCAGAGTGGGGAAGTCCGGCATGGCCGGAAAGGCGTCCATATAGATCATCGGCCCGAACAGCGCCGCGATGATCAGCACGACGGTGACCGTCATATAGATGTCGAGACGGCCCGATTGCAGGAAATTGGTGATCGCGAAGGCCCCGCGCAAAAGCCCCCGCATCGCCTGGTCGAACCCCTTGTCCGGACCCCAGCCGATCGCGGCGAGAAGATTTGCCAGGCCGGAGCGGAGCTGCGCCGCGAAAACATACAGCGTGATGCCGAGCGCGATGGTCAGCAGCGACAGCATGAAGGCAAGGTTCAGATGCGGCACCCAGCCGATCTCGATCGCGACCGGCTCACCCAGCGCGGCCGAGGCCATCGGGCTGGAGAAATTGGCGTGATAGGCACCATAGAACAGCGCGCCGAGGAGACCGAGGACGCCGAGGGTCAGGGGACCGAGCCAGATCGTCGGAGCCCCCTCGTGAGGATGATGGATCGTCTCCGGCATCCGGCCGACGAACGGCTTCAGCGCCACGACGAAGGCGGCCGCGAACATCAGCGCGTTGCCCGCGATCGCCGCGATCATCAGCGCGATGTGCCAGGGGTCGCCCTGTTCGAGCGCCGCATAGATCTCTTCCTTGGCGAGGAAGCCGACGAAGGGCGTGATCCCGCCCATCGACAAAGCGCAGAGCATCGCCGCAGTGAAGGTGACCGGCATCGCCCGGCCGAGCCCGCCGAGACGGTCGATCTCGCGCGTGTGCGCCCCGTGGTCGATCGATCCGGCGACCATGAACAGGCCGCCCTTGAACAGCGAATGGGCGATCAGATAGAGCACCGCGCCGGTGATCGCGGCCTCGGTGCCGACGCCGATCAGCATGACCAGAAGGCCGAGCGAGGCAACGGTCGTATAGGCGAGCGTGATCTTGATGTCGCTGGCGCGGATCGCCAGCAGCGCCCCGACGACCAGCGTCACCGACCCGAATAGCGGCAGGATCGTCGTCCACAGCGCGGTATCGCCCAAGGCCGGATGGAAGCGCAGCAACAGATAGACGCCTGCCTTCACCATCGTCGCCGAATGCAGATAGGCCGAGACCGGCGTCGGGGCTTCCATGGCGTTGGGCAGCCAGACGTGGAACGGCATCTGCGCCGATTTGGTGAAGGCGCCGGCGAGCACGAGAATCAGGATCGGCACGTAGAAAGCGCTGTCGCGCAACGCGTCGCCGGCGGCGAGCACCTCACTCATCGAGGACAGGCCGAGCAACTCCCGGATCACGATCAGGCCGGCGAGCAGCGCCAGCCCGCCGCCGCCAGTGATCACCAGCGCCTGAATCGCGCCGCGCCGCGCCGCCTCGCGATGGTGATCGAAGCCGATCAACAGGAACGAGGTGATCGACGTCAGTTCCCAATAGACGAACAGGGTGATGAGATCGTCGGCCACGACGAGCCCCAGCATCGCCCCCATGAACATCAGGATGAATGAGAAAAAGCGGCCCTGGTCCTTATGGCCGGCCAAATAACCGCCGGAATAGAGCACGATCAGCGTGCCGATGCCGGTGATCAGGAGCGCGAAGGTCGAGGACAGGCCGTCGATCCGGAAGGAAAACCGCACGTCGAACGATGGGATCCAGTCGAACCCGAACAGCAGTACGTTGCCGTCGGCGACGGCCGGCAGCGCCTGCAGGAAGAACAGGAAGGCGAGTGCCGGGGCGAGTGCCAGCGGCCAGCAGGCGTGCTGCTTGAAAAGACGGGTGAGGATCGGAGCCAAAGCCGCGGCGATGAACGGCAGGGCAAGCGCCAAAAATCCTGTCGTTGCCTCGATACCCGTCATCCGCGGCGCGTACTCCATCCCTCGCCTGTCGCCACCTCGCATTCGCGACGCGCCGTCCCGACTCCCTCATACGGAGAGCAGCCTTTGTGGGCAAGACTGGTTCGCCCGAAGCCTGATCCGCACCCCGTTTCTAGTATAGTGGTATGCCATACGCCACAGAAAATATCCGTGCAGCACGCGAAAAGTGTGACCCTGCCGGTATCGCATAGGCGTCAGTGATTCGGCCCGCCGACCTCGCACCCTTGGCGCCGCTGCCCACCCGGCCACGGATCGACGGCCCCGGATGGGACACGGTGCGTCAAGTCATTGGGCAACCCACGCCGCGTGCGGTTTGGCCTCTACGTCATTCTTCGCTACTATTGCGCGAAACGTCGTCCTCTTTTTCCAGCGTTCGATTCTCCCAGCCCTTCCCGCAAGTCAGGCCTGATGACAAACTCCTCCACAGCCGAATTGAAACCCACTCCCCCCCTCGCCGAGCGGCGCCCCCGGACCGACGTCCGGCATGGCCGCGAGCGCTCCGACGACTACGCATGGCTGCGGGCCGACAATTGGCAGGATGTGTTCAAGGATACGAGCGTCCTGGATAGCGAAATCCGCGAACATCTCATTGCCGAGAATGCCTATCAGCAGGAGGTGATGGCCGGCACCGAGGCGCTCCGCGGAGCGCTCGTCAAGGAAATGCGCGGGCGAATCAAGGAGGATGATTCGTCGGTGCCCGCCCCGGAGGGAGAATGGGCCTACGGCGCTTCCTTCGAGACCGGAGCGGAATATCCGCGCTTCATCCGGCGTCCCCGCTTCGGCACCGCGGCTCAAGAGACGGTGCTTCTCGACGGGCAGGCGGAGGCCGCCGATCGCGCCTATTTCTCGCTCGGTGGCGTCAGCCACTCGACCAACCATCGCTGGCTCGCCTGGACCTGTGACGACAAGGGGTCGGAATTCTACACCGTCTCGATCCGCGACATGGAGACCGGTGAGGACCTGCCGCTGCGGATCGAGGACACCAGCGGCGGCACGGTCTGGTCGGCCCGCTCGAAGGGCTTCTTCTATACGCGCCTCGACTCCAACCATCGTCCGAGCCGGGTCTATTTCCATCGCCTGGGAACCGACCCGCTCGACGACGCGCTGATCTACGAGGAGACCGACACCGGCTTCTTCATGGGCGTCGACAAGACCCAGTCGGGCGAATTCGTTGTCATCGACATTCACGACCACGAAACCTCCGAATGCTGGCTGATTCCCGCCAACAACGCGGCGGCCGAACCCCGCCTGCTGGCGCCGCGCGAAACCGGCATCGAATACAGCGTCGACGAGGGCAACGGCACCCTTTACATCCTGACCAATTGTGACGACGCTCGGGATTTCAAGATCGTCACGGCGCCGACCGACGCATCACGGCGCTCGGACTGGACCGATTTCGTCGCGCATGAAGATGGCCGTCTCATCCTCGGCCACATGGTGCTCAAGCGTCACCTGATCTGGCTCGAACGTCGGGACGGCCTGCCGCGGATCGTCGTCAAGCGGCTGTCGGACGGCGAGGAGCATGCGATCGCCTTCGAAGAGGAAGCCTATTCGCTCGGGCTGGCCGGCACGTACGAGTTCGACACCGACACCATCCGTTTCACCTATTCGTCGCTGACGACGCCGAACCAGACCTTCGACTACGATGTCGAGACCCGCGAGCGCACTCTGCTGAAGACGCAGGAGGTTCCCTCCGGCCACGACCCGGCCGACTACGTGACCCGGCGCATCTTCGCGCCGGCCAAGGACGGCGAACTGGTGCCGATCTCGCTGCTCTACCATAAGGATACACCGCTCGACGGCACCGCGCCCTGCCTGCTCTACGGCTATGGCTCCTATGGCATCGCCATCCCCGCCAGCTTCAGCACCAATGCGCTGTCGCTGGTCGATCGCGGCTTCGTCTACGCCATCGCCCATATCCGCGGCGGCAAGGACAAGGGCTTTGCCTGGTACGATGCCGGGCGGCGGCGCAACAAGGCCAACACGTTCACCGATTTCATCGCCTGCGCCGACCACCTCGTCGCCGAAAATTACACCCGGCATGAGCGGATCGTCGCCAATGGCGGCTCGGCCGGCGGCATGCTGATGGGCGCCGTCGCCAACATGGCGCCGGACAAATTCGGCGGCATCATCGCCGTGGTGCCCTTCGTCGACGTGCTCAACACCATGCTCGACGACACGCTGCCACTGACGCCGCCGGAATGGCCCGAATGGGGCAATCCGATCCTGTCGGGCGAGGACTACGAGATCATCGCGTCCTACAGCCCCTACGATAACGTCAAGCGGCAGGCCTATCCGCCGATGCTGGTACTGGCCGGGCTCACCGATCCGCGCGTCACCTATTGGGAGCCGGCCAAGTGGGTGGCGCGGCTACGCGAGGTGAAGACCGACGACAATCCGGTCATCCTGCGCACCAACATGGATTCGGGCCATGGCGGCGCCTCCGGCCGCTTCTCCAAGCTGGAGGAAGTGGCCTATATCCACGCCTTCGCGCTCAAGCTGATGGGCAAGGACGGGTAGTCCGCCGCCGCCCCACGATCAGGCGCGCGCCGGAACTGTCCGGGCTATTTGCCGGCGCTCTCAACCGCCGGCACGGCCTTTAGATAGGCCGCGATCGCCTCGCGATCCGTCGCGGGCAAACGCGCGATATTCTCCTGCACCGCCACCATCGCGCCGCCGACGGAATCGAAATCCGGCGTGAAGCCGCTTTCCAGATAATAGACGATGTCGGACGCCGACCAGGACCCGATCCCGCCCTTCGACGGGGTGATATCGGGAATACGCCCCTTGCCCTCCGGGTTCGGCGCGCCCGTCAGCCAGGCATCCGTATCCAGTCCGCCGACGCCGCCAAGGCCCCGCGGTGTATGGCACTGGCCGCAATGGCCGGGGCCTTCCACGAGATACTGCCCGGCGCGGGCCGCGTCCGAGGCGTTCTCGCCTAGATCAACGACCGGCGCCGCATCATCGAGGAAGAAGAGCTTCCACAGACCGATGCCGCGGCGGATATTGAACGGAAAGGCGAGATCGCTCGGCGGCGCTTGTCCCACGATCGGCGGCAGCGTCTTCAGGAAGGCCCAAAGATCGGCGACGTCGCCGGGCTTCATCTTGACATAGGAGGAATAGGGAAAGGCCGGATAGAGATGCTCGCCTTCTGGATCGACGCCGCGCTGCATGGCGTTGGCGAAGTCGGCAAGGCTCCAGCCCCCCACCCCGTCGGTCGGATGGGGGGAAATGTTGGGGGCGTAAAAGGTGCCAAAGTCCGTCTTCAGCGGATCTCCGCCGCCAAGATCGAGCTTCGCAGCGGCCTTTGCCTTCGACGGGGCATGGCAGGACGCGCAGCCGCCGGCCCAGAACATCCGTTCGCCCCGCACTGCGTCGCCGGATTGCTCGGGCGGCAACGTCGCCGCATCGAGCGGGTCGGGCATCGTCAGCAGATAGAAGCCGCCGGCGCCGAGGACGACACCGACCAGGACGGTGGTCAGGATGCGGTTGAGCATGTCGCCAGTGTCCGTCCCGCGCCGCGCCCCTTGCGGCTACGCGCCGTTATTTGTCCTTCTTGATGCGGAAGTCCTCGTGGCAGCTCTTGCAGTTCTCCGCCACCATGGCGAAGCTCTGCTTGAAGGCGTCGATATCCTGCGGATCGGCAGAGATCGCGGTCGCCGAATCCTTCTCGAATTTCGCGACGGCCGCCTGGAATTCTTGGGGTTTTTCCCAGATCGCCGGAGCCGCCTCGGTCTCCTCGCCGGTCTTGCTGTCCTCGGGAAAGAGCGTGCCGAACTTTTCAGCGGCCTGGTGGAAGGCCTGGAATGCCTCGGCTGCCTTGGCCGGATCGAACTCCGCCTCGCCTTTGAGCATCTGGCCCGACAGTTTGGCGGCCTTGCCGTTGCCTTCCATCAGTTCCTGCCGCTGCTTGATGGGTTCGGCATTTTGGGCAAGCACAGGCAGCGCGAACGCGGCCGCTGTCGTCGTCGCAAGGACAAGTGCGAGAGTTCTGATCTGCATTAATTCGTCTCCCGGAAGTTCATCCGCGTCTGCGGACAAGCAAGAAATATTTGAAAGCAACTTGCGGCCTGGCGCAATCGGACTTTGGTTCGGCCCCTTTCACAAAAACGTCAACGCTGCAGCTCATGGAAAAGACCCCGCAAGCTGTGCGTCTGCGGGGCCTTGATCTATCTCGCTGCCGCCATTGCGGCCAGGAGGCAGAGAACCTGCTTTAACCGGTAACGGCCTCGTAGCGCTCCAGAACGTAGTCCCAGTTGATCAGATTATCGACGAACGCTCCGAGATATTTCGGCCGGGCGTTGCGGTAGTCGATGTAGTAGGAGTGCTCCCAGACATCGACGCCGAGAATCGGCTCGGCGCCATGCACCAGCGGGTTCTCGCCGTTCGGCGTCTTCATGATCTCAAGCTTGCCGTTCTTGACGGCGACCCAGGCCCAGCCCGAACCGAACTGGCCGGCGCCGGCGGCCTCGAAATCGGCCTTGAACTTGTCATAGCCGCCGAGATCGGAGTCGAATGCCGTCTGAAGCTTGCCCGGCAGGCTCTTGCCGCCGCCGCCTGGCTTCATCCACTTCCAGAAATGGATGTGGTTGTAATGCTGGCCGGCATTGTTGAAGAGCGCCTGGTCGCTGCCGTGCGATTTCTTGACGATCTCCTCGAGCGACAGATCGGACATTCCTGCCTTTTCGGCCAGTTCGTTGCCCTTGGTCACATAGGCATTGTGGTGCTTGTCGTGGTGATATTCGAGCGTTTCCTTCGACATGTACGGGCCGAGCGCGTCGTAGGCGTAAGGAAGCTCTGGAAGGGTGAATGCCATTTGGTGCGTCTCCTTCTGGTTGGTTAGGTCTTGAGCGCAACGGGCAGACCCGGCGAGGGTTGCCCGAAACGTCAAAATTCAGCGAGGGGGAAGTTAGGGCCGACGGTTGCGTTTGCCACCGGTCGGCGTTCCAGTAAACGCTCAGCCCGCCGAGCGGGCGAATGACAAATACAGCTCACGCGCCGCCTCGTAGACGGGCCCGGGCTGGAGTTCGCGCCCCTCGATTCCGACCACCGGCACCACCTTGGAGTGGTTGCCGGTTGAGAAGATTTCGTCGGCATCGAGAAATTGGGCCACCGTCAGCGACGCCTCGACCACTTCCCTGCCCTCCTCGCGCAACAGCCCGATCACCCGCTGCCTTGTGATCCCGTCGAGGAAACAGCCGTTGGGAACCGGCGTGAACATGGTCCCGTCCTTGACCATGAAGAGATTGGACGTTCCCGTCTCCGCGACGTTGCCGAGCATGTCGAGCACCAGCGCGTTGTCGAAGCCGCGCGACTTCGCCTCCATGATCGCTCGGCCGTTATTGGGGTAGAGACATCCGGCCTTGGCCAGCGTCGGCATGGTTTCGGGCGTCGGCCGGCGAAACGGCGAGACGCCCAGCGAAAATCCCGAGGGCGCGATCATCGGCGCTTCATAGAGACAAAGGCAGAAGCGCGTCGTCTCCGGGTCGGCCGGAACGCCCATGTAGCCGCCATCCTCGGCCCAGTACATCGGCCGGATATAGACGGCGGTCTTGCCATCGAACCCTTCAAGCCCCTCGCGGGTCAGGCGCACGATTTCCTGCGGTGTCACCGTCGCCTTCAGGCCGAGCGCCTGGGCCGAGCGGTTGACGCGCTCGCAGTGCCGATCGAGGTCGGGCGCGAGGCCATCGAACCACCGCGCGCCATCGAACACGGTGCTGCCGAGCCACATCGCATGGCTGCGCGGGCCGATGAGACCAGGGTTGCCGTCATGCCACTCGCCGTCGATGAAAGTCCGCGTGCGAGTCATTTTCTGTGGCATGGCGAAGCTCCAAATTGGGCGGACGGGGACTGCACGGCGACACGATTGCCGCCAAGGCGGACTACCTACGCGTGGGAGAAGAGTATCCGTTCTGCGCTAGCGACGGCCTGGCAGCAGAGTCAACCGCTCGATAACGAAATCCATGAAAATGCGGGAGAGAACATTACGACCGCAGAAACGATTGAACCATACAATCATCGTGGAAAGGCAAATTGATTCGCCGTGCTTGAAGGAATCGAGCACGCGCCATCGCGGGGGCCGGCAATGAGGACAAGATTTCTTCGCGATCTGCATGATCAGCGCCGCTGGTGTCGCCGTCGCACGCGCCTGAGACCGGTGAAACTCGTAACGCGGTGTCACAGGTTTCTGGACGATGGAATGGTGGTTGATATATCCGATGGTGGGCTCCGCGTGCGCCGTTATTCAGGAAATCATCTGCCGTCGCAGCTGGCGATCTACGATCAGTCCGATCGAGTCTTTCGCCCAGTCGTTGTTGCGTGGCGACGGGGCGACGAAATCGGACTGCGGTTCACCGACAGCATGATTCCGGCCACCCCGCCCGAAATTGAGCGCCTGTCGGGTCGCTCGGATTGGAACGACGTCTATATCCTAAAAGGACTTCCTCTTTGAGGTGCTCTGGATGCTGACCGCCAAGTCTAGCGCGGCAAAATAAGCTGCGCCGTTTCCGGCACATCGTGGTCGTTGAGGTCCGCGGGTTACCCTGAGCGTGGACGCGGCGTGCCGGCCGGATACCCGACCATCGGCCCAGCGAAGAAGGCCCGGCTCTCGATCGGATTATCGCCGACGGCAGCGGCGACGCTTCCAATTGCCGCGACGGGTCCATATGACCGTCCAAAGCCAGAGCGTCCGCTTACACGATCAGGGAGACCCCATTGCATTCCGTCTATGTCTTCGACGCCTATGGCACGCTGTTCGACACCGGTGCCGCCGTCTCCCGCCATGCCGGTGACCTGGGAGAATCGGGCCGGCTTCTCTCCGAGATCTGGCGCCGCAAGCAGCTCGAATATTCCTGGGTCCGCGGCCTGATGGGACGGGCCGAACGGGATTTCTGGCAGCTGACGGAAGACGCCCTCGACTACGCCTTCAAAAAGGTCCCATCGGCGGACCCGGCGCTGCGCGACAAATTACTCGAGGCCTATCGCGACCTCGACGCGTTCGAGGAAGTGCCGGGGACCCTCAGAGCGCTCAAGGAGCGGGAGGCACGCCTCGCGATTCTGTCCAATGGCTCGCGCGAGATGTTGAAGCGAGCGGTGCGCTCGGCGGGAATCGAGGATCTGTTCGACGCGGTCTTCTCGGCCGAAGACTGCGGGGCCTACAAGACCGCCCCGGCCATGTACGAATTGGTGACGACACGCTTTCGGCTCTATCCGGACGCCGTGTCGTTTCAGTCATCCAATCGCTGGGACATCGCGGGGGCCACGCAATTCGGCTTCAACACCGTCTGGATCAACCGTGGCGGTGAGCCGGACGAGTATCTGGATCTGGCGCCGAACGCCGTCCTTGCGGACCTTCGCAGCCTGCCGAATCTCGTCTGATCATAGCTCGCCAGGTCATAATCGCACTTGGACGGACGCAGGTCTGTTCGCGGCTATCGCCGAGGGGCGATCAAACGGATGTGATCGAAATGGAACCGAACAACTTGGAAAGTGTTCGCACGGTAACAACAATTTACGGCTTTCTCTCGTAGGGTGGCGGCCGACAAAAAAAACAGGCTGGATAGATGACGAATAACGGCAACTCCCTCTTCACGCGTCGCAAACTGCTCCTCGGATTCGGGCTCGGCGCAGCAGCGGTCGCGACAGGCTGTACCACCGGACCGCGCGCCAAGGTGTCGGTGGCACCCTATCCCGTGGAGCGCGGGATCGAACCCAAATATGTGTCGATGTACGGGCCGGTGGTCGACGATGGATACCGGATTCCGGCCGTCGATCTGAAGCGCGTCGATCCGAAATTCTATCGTCAGGAAGTCGCTGATCCGACCGGCGAAGCGCCCGGGACAGTGGTCGTCGATACCGCGAATTATTTTGCATATGTGGTGATGCCGGGTGGTCGCGCGATGCGCTACGGCGTCGGCATCGGACGGGCGGGCTTTTCCTGGAGCGGCCGGGCCAAGGTCCAGTGGAAGAGAAAATGGCCGACCTGGACGCCACCCAGGGAGATGATCGCCCGCGAGCCGAGCCTCGCCAAATATGCGGACGGCATGGAGCCGGGTCTCGCCAATCCGTTGGGCTCGCGCGCGCTCTACATTTTCCAGGGTGGTAAGGACACGCTCTACCGTCTGCACGGGACGCCGGAATACTGGACGATCGGGACAAATTCCTCGTCGGGCTGCATCCGCTTCATGAACCAGGACGCGATCGATCTTTATGATCGTGTCAAGTCCGGCTCGCCGCTGGTCGTCACCCAGATCGGCATGGTCTGACCGGGCTATCCTGCGATCATTCCATTCGAAGGGGCGGGAGATTCTCTCGCCCCTTTTTTGTTGCGGGATCGGCTTTGTCGCAGGTCGGTATTACCGCAGGCGATCGCGCTCACGCTCCATATGGTCGACGCGGCTTTCGAGATTCTCTTCGCGCACCATACCGGGAATGAGGAACAGGTCGATCAGCTGGCCGATGCCCATAAGCCCCAGGGTGAGAAGCCATAAGAGACCGGTCCACGGCCGTCCGAGATAGAACCGGTGCAGGCCGCAGATCGCGCCGAAGCCCAGCAGCCACAAAATGTAAGAAGCGAGCGTCGACTTCCGGTTCATGGATCTTCCTTCGCAACGGTTAGCCGGGGCGAAAATGGGGTGTCGCCGGGTCGTTGGAAAGGTCGCCGGGTCATTGAGTCCTCAACGTGGCGCCGGGCGGCGCCTGAGATCTACAGTCGTGCCCGCTCAGCGACCGCGTTTGAAGCCGCCGAGCACGCCGCGCAGGATCGCCCGCGTCACGGTCGAGGCGACGGTTCGGCCTACCTGCTTCATCACTGTTTCGGTCAGCGTCTGCCGTTGGTAGCCGGACGAACGACGCCGCCGCTTCGGCGCCGACCGCCGGCGCGGCGCTTTATCATCGTCGTATTCCTCGACTTCCTGGGTATCGTCGCGCCCGCCACCGCCGAGCCCGAAATCGGGAAGCTGAAAGCCGGTTCGCGTGCGCCGCCCTTCCGCCGCCTCCGCCCGCCGCGTCGATTCACCCTCGCGGCTCGCCTTCTCCGTCTCGGCTTCGAGCCGACGTTGCTCTTCTTCCTGCCGAAGCTCGGCCTCGGCCCGGCCAACCAGCATCTCATAGGCCGACTCCGGGTCGATCGCCTGATCATACTGCCCCGCGACCGGGCTCTTGGCGATGATCGCGTCGCGCTCCGCGTCGTTGAGCGGACCCAGACGCGCCGAGGGCGGACGGATCAGCGTGCGCTCGACCATCGACGGCACGCCTTTTTCGCCCAATGTCGACACCAACGCCTCGCCGACGCCGAGTTGGGTAATCGCCTCATAGGCGTCGAATTCCGGGTTGGGGCGGAAGGTCTCGGCCGCCGTCTTCACCGCTTTTTGTTCGCGAGGCGTATAGGCACGCAGCGCGTGCTGGACGCGATTGCCGAGCTGGGCCAGCACGCCGTCCGGCACGTCGAGCGGATTCTGGGTGACGAAATAGACGCCGACACCCTTGGAGCGGATCAGCTTGACCACTTGCTCGACCCGGTCGACGAGGATCTTCGGGGCGTCGTCGAATAGCAGATGCGCCTCGTCGAAGAAGAAGACCAGCTTCGGCTTCTCGGGGTCACCGATTTCGGGCAACTCCTCGAACAGTTCCGACAGCAGCCACAAGAGGAAGGTCGCATAGAGGCGCGGATTCATCATCAGCTTGTCGGCGGCCAGCATGTTCACGATGCCCCGTCCGTCGCGGTCGGTGCGCATCAGGTCGGTGATCTTGAGCGCCGGTTCGCCGAAGAAACTTTCGGCGCCCTGCTGTTCGAGCACCAACAGCGAGCGCTGGATCGCGCCGACGGAGGCTTTGGCGACATTGCCGTAAAGCTTGGAGATGTCGCCGGCATTTTCCGAAAGATGCGCCAGCATCGCCTGCAAATCCTTGAGGTCGAGCAGCAACAGCCCCTCCTCGTCGGCGATCTTGAACGCGATGTTGAGAACGCCTTCCTGGGCGTCCGACAGGTTCATCAGGCGCGAAAGCAGCAGCGGCCCCATCTCGGAGATGGTGGTGCGGATCGGGTGACCCTTCTCGCCGAAGATGTCCCAGAACACCACCGGGTAGAAGTCGTTGTAATACGGGTCCAGGCCGATTTTTTCCGCCCGCTCCACCAGGAAGTCCTTGGCCTCGCCGCGCATGGAAATGCCCGACAGGTCGCCCTTGATGTCGGCACAGAAAACCGGCACGCCCGCTTCCGAGAAACCTTCAGCGAGGATCTGCAACGTCACCGTCTTGCCGGTTCCGGTCGCACCGGTGACCAAGCCGTGGCGATTGGCGAGCTTGAGGTCGAGATACTCGCCCTTCTTGATCGCGTCCTGCGGGTCACGGCTGCTCCCCAGAAAAATCCGACCTGTTTCCTGCATCCAGCATCCCTCGCTCATTGACCATTGGGGTTATAGCCGGCCAGCGGCTTGGAACAAGCGCGGCGAGCGATAAGCGCGCGTTCGTCGATTGCGTCGGCGATCAGGCTTTGCCAAGCTTTGCAGCAACCGGCCCCCTCTTTCCGAGGCGCGGCGGCAGGAGGAGATGTCCATGGACGAGCTGTTGGCGAAAATCGCGGCGGAGACGGGTCTTGAGTCATCCACCGCCAAGGTCGCGATCGGTCATATCCTGACCTATCTCAAGGCCGAAAGTGACGATCCCGCCGTCGGCAAGATGATTGCCGAAACGCCGGGGGCTTCGGACGCGATCGCTACGACCGGTGGCGACGACGAGGGTGGTTTCCTTGGCGCCGCGATGGGCGGCGGCATCATGGGGCTCGGTTCGAAGCTGATGGGGCTCGGCCTCGACATGGGTCAGATTCAGATCGTCGCGCGCGAACTCGCCGCCTTCGCGAAAGCCCATTCCGATCCCGAAACCGTCGATCGCGCACTGGCGTCGGTGCCCGGATTGTCGTCCTTCGTCTGACCGCGGCATCGGAAACTCTGCCAGGCTTTCACCGCATCGACCAATCTCGCCAAAAGCACTCATCCCACCAAACGGTTATGGAATACCGGCCGAGACTGACGTATGGTCGTGGGATAAACGCAGGGGTTCGTTACCAGCAGGGGCCGTGGCGCAGATCGAGGATCCAAGTGCCGCGGAATATTGTCACTGATGAGTGTCGAAGCGGACGTCGCTCGCTCGCTGCCCGACAGGCTGCGATCTTTCCTGTCGTCGCCCAGACGGGCGCGATGGGCGATGCTTTCGCGCGCCATGCGGAGACCGCCTCTCCTCGCCCATCTCGTGCTGTTTGCTCTGATCGTCCTCATTCCCGCGCTGCTGTTCAGCGCGTTTCTGGTGCTGCAGTTCTCCGAACAGCAACGTGAAATCGCGGCCGCGCAAGTGAACGATACGGCCGAAATCGTCTCCAACGCCGTCGATCGGGATATTTACGGCATGATCACCAGCGGCAAGGTGCTGGCCTCCTCGCCGTCTCTGGTAAACGGACAACTCGCCGGCTTTCACGAGCGAACAGTAGCCGCTCTCAGAACTACCGAGACCAATGCCGAGTTGATCGACCCGGCGCTTGGAGTCGTCGTTTCGACGCTGGAGCCTTATCCCCCCGCGCCGAGGAAGAGCGAGTATACAAAGACCATCGAGCAGGTGTTCAAGACCCGTCGGCCGCTGGTCTCCGGCGTGTTCTTCGGCGCGCGGGCCGACCGCTTCATGTTCCATGTCGCGGTCCCGGTGATGCGGGATCAGACGGTCACCTATGTGCTGGTGATCAACAAGGCCGCCGATGCCCTCGACGCCGTCATCGCAAATCGGAACCTGCCGCGCGAATGGTCCGCGATCATCAAGGACGCCGAAGGCCGGCGCGTTTTTGCCGCGGTAACCAGCGAGGGACGGATGGAAGCCCAGCAAGGGATTTCCTACGACAACCCGTCGATCATGGAAACGCTGGGCGCGCGAATGAGCAACGATCTCATCGAGGCGTCGACGGTCTCCAGCCTGTCCAACTGGACGACCACCGTCGCCGTGCCCAACGCCGTCATCGTCCGACCGGCACTCAGATCCTGGATACTTTTGATGAGTGCCGGGATCCTGCTTCTGCTGTTCTCGATCATGCTTGGCATCATTTTCGGCCGACGCATTGCGGCGCCGATCCTGCAATTGTCGCAGCAGGCCGAGGCGATCGGCAAGGGCGAACCGGCAATGCCGTTTGCGACCGACATCGCGGAGATCGGCGCGGTCTCGAAGGTTCTGGCGCAGGCCTCGCGCGAGCGCCGCGAGGCCGAGGAGCAGAACCGCTTTCTCATGCGCGAGATGACCCATCGCGCCAAGAACCAGTATGCGCTCATCGCCGCCATCGCCCGGCGCGCCGCAAAGGAGAGCGCCAATACCAAGCAGTTCCTGGACACGCTATCGGAGGCGTTGAGCTCGCTGGCGCGGTCCGCCGACTTGCTCGCCGGTAGCGGCTGGGAAAGCGCCATGCTGGCCGACCTCGTTGACAGCCAACTCAAGGCGTTCGGCGCCGGCGGCGAGCAAATCGAACTGGACGGCCCCGCCATTCGCCTCAATTCGACCGCAGCACAGACGATCGGGCTCGCACTGCACGAATTGGCGACAAACGCGGCCAAGTACGGCTCGCTCTCGGTTGCCGATGGAACCGTGAAAATATCATGGTCGATCGCCGAGAAGTTCGAGCTTATCTGGCGTGAAATCGGCGGCCCAACGGTCGTCGAACCCAAACACGCCGGATTCGGCACACTCATCACCCAGAAGATGACATCGCGGGGCTTGGGCGGGGCGGTCGAGATGAACTACGCCCCGGCCGGCGTCGTCTGGAAGCTGGTCGCGCCCAAAGATGCCGTCATCGCGTGCGACTAGAGCATGGAACGCCCCGTGCAGGGGACGTGAGCCGAAGGCTGCATTTCGCCGACGCCGGAGAGGCGCTATTGAGGCGGGTGCCAAAGGTCGCTTTTGGGACCGCTGCGAAGGCGAAATGCGGCGCGGCCTACAGGGAGGTGCAATGACGGCGCTGACAATCGAGACGATCGATTTTCCTCAAGCTGACGATGCCGCATGGCGGAGCCTGGTGGAAAAGGGCCTGAAGGGTCGGGATTTCGAGTCGCTTGCCGCGCGGGCCGAGGACGGTTTTACCTACGGCCCCCTGCACGACCGCAAGCGCGACGCGTCTGCGCTCGCATGCTCGACGGGCGGGCGATGGGCGGTATTCCAGCGCGTTGATGATTCCGACGCCGCGCGCGCCAATACGCAGGCGCTGGCGGATCTGGAAGGCGGGGCCAATGGTCTGTCTTTGGTTTTCGCCGGGTCGGCATCGGCACACGGATTCGGACTCCCGATGGAAGGCGAGGCAATCGCCCGCGCGCTCGCCGGCGTGAAGCTGGAGATGATCTCGCTGCGGATCGAGCCGCATATGGACGCGCGGCGCGCCATCGAGACGATCCGCACGCTGGCCAAAGATCGCGGCCAGGATTTCGAGACGCTTTCCCTCGACCTGTGTCTCGACGCGATCGGTCCGTTTGCCTTTACGGGAAGCTTTCCCGGTCCCGAAAGTGATTTTCGGGCGCATTCGGGCCGTGCCACGAAGTCGCTACGCGCGAGCGGCTTTCGCGGCCGTATCGCCGAGGCGGACGGGCGCGTCTTCCATGACGCGGGCGCAACCGCCGGGCAGGAACTCGGCGCCGTGCTGGCGACGGCGCTCTATTACCTCAGGGCGATGCTCGATGCCGGCCTCGGCCTCTCCGATGCGGCGGCGGCGATCGGCTTCACCCTGGCAGTCGATCAACGGCAGTTCGAGCAGACCGCGAAACTGCGGGCCTTGCGTCTTCTCTGGGCCAAATTGCTGGAGGAATGCGGCGATTCGGCCCCGCCCGCTGCCCGCATCCACGCCGAGACCTCCTGGCGCATGATGGCGGCCAAAGACCCGCACACCAACATCCTGCGTTCGACGATCGCCGCCTTCGCGGCCGGAACCGGCGGCGCCGACAGCCTGTCCGTTCTGCCATACACCGCCCCGCTCGGCCTTGCCGATCCTGCCGCGCGACGACTGGCCCGCAATATCCAGATCATCCTGCAGGACGAATCCGGTCTGGCGCGTGTGACAGATCCGGCGGCAGGTTCCGGCGGCATCGAGGCACTTACCGACCTGACCGCGGAGGTCGCCTGGAGCGAATTTCAGAAGATCGAGGCGGAAGGCGGCATCTTCGCGAGCCTCTCCGCCGGCGTCCTGCAAAATCGCATTCTGGACGCGCGAGCGGCCAGGGCCGTCCAACTCGCGGAGGGGAAAACCGTCATCGTCGGCGCCAACCTCTACCCGCTCGATGAGGAGCGACATCACGTTCTCCTGGGGCAGGCCCCCGGCGCCGAGCCGCCGCCACAGCCGACTGGGCAAACCCGCTGCGAGCCGCTGCGCCCATACCGAACCAGCGAGACCGTGGAGGCATCGGCGTGACCAAGGTTCCTGATTTCACCCGCATCGCGTGGAGCCGGCCGACGCAGCCCGCCCTCGCGAAGACGCTTGGCGAGTCCTTCGAGACGCCGGAGGGAATCCCGATCGCGGAGGCCTATGGCGCCGAGGATATCGCGGACCTGCCGTTCCTGGACACCTATCCGGGCATCGCTCCATACGTGCGTGGCCCCTACCCCACCATGTATGTCGAAAAGCCCTGGACGATCCGGCAATATGCCGGTTTCTCGACAGCGCAGAAGTCGAACGCCTTCTATCGCCGCAATCTCGCGGCCGGACAGAAGGGCCTGTCGGTCGCCTTCGATCTCGCCACCCACCGCGGTTACGATTCCGACCATCCGCGTGTCGCGGGCGACGTCGGCATGGCCGGCGTCGCGATCGATTCGATCATCGACATGCGTCAGCTCTTCGACGGCATTCCGCTTGACGAAATGAGCGTCTCGATGACGATGAACGGCGCGGTGCTGCCGGTTCTGGCGCTCTACGTCGCGGCGGCTGAGGAGCAGGGCGTCGCCCAGAAGGATCTATCGGGGACCATTCAGAACGACATCCTGAAGGAGTTCATGGTCCGCAACACCTATATCTACCCGCCCAAACATTCGATGCGGATCATTTCGGACATCTTCGCCTACACCTCGAAGCACATGCCGAAATACAACTCGATTTCGATTTCCGGCTATCACATGCAGGAAGCCGGGGCGACGGCGGATCTGGAACTCGCCTATACCATCGCTGACGGCATCGAATATGCCCGGGCGGGCGTCGCGACGGGTCTCGACATCGATCACTTCGCCCCCCGCCTGTCGTTCTTCTGGGCGGTGGGCATGAACTTCTTCATGGAGGTCGCCAAGCTCCGCGCGGCGCGGCTGATCTGGGCCGCGCTCATGCAGAAGAACTTCGCGCCGAAGGATCCGCGCTCGCTGTCGCTGCGCACCCATTGTCAGACCTCGGGCTGGTCGCTGACGGCCCAGGATGTCATGAACAACGCGGTCAGAACCTGCGTCGAGGCGATGGCAGCGACGCAAGGCCATACCCAGTCGCTGCACACCAACTCTTTCGACGAAGCGCTGGCGCTGCCGACCGACTTTTCCGCCCGGATCGCCCGCAACACCCAGCATGTGCTGGCCCGCGAATCCGGCACCACATCCCCGATCGATCCCTGGGGCGGTTCGGCGTATGTCGAACGGCTGACGCATCTGCTCGCGGAGAAGGCCCTTGCCCACATCGCCGAGGTTGAGGAGATGGGCGGCATGGCTGCGGCCATCGAAAAGGGCCTGCCCAAACTCAGGATCGAGGAAGCGGCAGCCAGGACCCAGGCACAGATCGATTCCGGCGCCCAGACCGTCGTCGGGGTCAACAAATTCCTCAATGATGTCACCGACGACATCGACGTGCTCTCCGTCGACAACGCCGAGGTGCGGCGCCAGCAGATCGAAAAGCTCAAGCGCCTCAAGGCCGAGCGCGACGACACCGCGACGCATGCCGCCCTGGCGGCGCTGACGGCGTCGGCCGAGCGTGGCGACGGCAATCTCCTGGAACTGTCGATCGCCGCGGCCCATGCCAAGGCGACCGTCGGCGAAATGGCTGGGGCGCTGGAAAAGGTATTCAGCCGGCATGTCGCGACGACGAAGGTCATCGCCGGCGTCTACAAAAGGGAGGCCGGCGCGATGGCGGGGCGGATCGAACATATCCAGGCGATGAGCGCGGCTTTTGCCGAGGCCGAGGGCCGCCGGCCGCGCATTCTTGTCGCCAAGATGGGCCAGGACGGCCACGATCGCGGCCAGAAGGTCATCGCCTCGGCCTTCGCCGATCTCGGCTTCGACGTCGACATCGGCCCGCTATTTCAAACGCCCGAGGAAGCGGCCCGCCAGGCCGTCGAGAACGACGTCCACATCGTCGGCGCCTCGTCGCTGGCGGCCGGGCATCTGACCCTCGTTCCGGCGTTGAAGGCGGCGCTGGAAGCGGAGGGACGCGGCGACATCATGATCGTCGTTGGCGGCGTCATCCCGCCGAAGGACGTCGACACCCTCAAGGCGGCCGGGGCCGCCGCCATCTTCCTGCCGGGAACGGTCGTCGCCGAAGCGGCCGAGGACTTGCTGCGAGCCCTTTCCCGTCACCTTGGCCATGAGAAGGCGGCGGCCGAATAGTCTCTTGCCACTCCCTTGGTTCAACATTAGTTATAACGCCAGAACCTGGAGATCGGAGGCATTGCCATGAACACCGTCATTCGCAAGATCGGCAATTCCGAAGGTGTGATCCTGCCCAGGGAGGTGCTGGAACAGGCGGGATTTGCCACCGGCGACTCTCTTGAAATCGTCCGGACTCCCGATGGCGTTCAATTGGTTCGGGCAGATTCGCCCTTCGGCCGTCAGATGCGTTCGGCCCGCGAGGGGATGCAGAAATATCGTACTGCCCTGCGTGAACTGGCGAAATGACCATTGAGTGGTTGAGCCGGGAGGTCGTGGAGGCCATTCACTACGAACAATTGTCGGAGCATGGCGGGCTCGCCGGGATCAGAGACGAGAACGCGCTGGAAGCTGCACTGGATCGGCCGCTGAATAAGGCGGCTTATGATGAGCCCGACCTTTTCGATCTTGCCGCCGCCTATTTGTATGGCATCGCTCGCAATCACCCTTTCAGCGATGGCAACAAGCGGACCGCCTATCTCGCCGCCTACGTCTTTCTCGACATTAACGGCTACGACATCACCGCCGACAACGGCATGGTCTACCAGTTCGTCATGGATGTCGCGGCTGGCGCCGTCGGCGAGGACAGCGCCGCGCGCTGGTTCCGCGATTTCACGGAAAAGCGTCGATGATCGAGGCCTATGTCCCGAGCGGTGCCAGAATGCACGCGGTCCGGGCATCGCCCGACGCAATCCCGACCGAGGCTGTCTGGATCGACCTGCTCGATCCGCATCCAGACGAAATCGCCGCCGTCGAACAGTTATGCGGCATCGACGTGCCGACCCGCGAAGAAATGGTCGAGATCGAGGTGTCGAGCCGGCTCTATTCCGAGGACGACGCCGACTTCATGACGGCCTCGGTCGTGTTCGGGTTGGACGGCGGCAAGCCGTCTTTCGCCCCGGTCACCTTCATGCTCGCCGACCGCCGGCTGATCACGCTGCGCTATAGCGCGCCGAAAAGCTTTGCAATCTACGCGACCAAGCTCTGCCGCGAGACACCGCGCCATGGTGGCGCTGCGGACAGCGGCGCCCAGCCCGGCGCCGCCGAAAAGCCGGCCGTCAGCCGCGGCGATCGGCCGCCGTCGGCGGACACGATCCTGATCGGGCTTCTCGAGACAGTGATCGACCGGGTCGCGGACCTCCTCGAGACCATCTCGGCGGACCTGGACAGCATCGGCGAGGACATCTTCTCCTCTTCGGCGCGCAAGAAGCCGACCGGCACCAAGGATTTCAAATCGCTGCTGCGGCGCATCGGAGCGGCCGGCGACCTCACCTCCCGCGCGCGGGAGGGCCTGGCGACGCTCGATCGCCTGCTCCCGTTTCTTCAGCTTGCCCTCGACCGCCGCAAATCCAGCGCCAAAGACGCCAAGCCGCGCGTGAAGGCGATGGCAAGGGACGTCCATTCGCTCAACGACTTCGTCACGTTCCTGTCCAACAAGACAACATTCCTGCTCGACACCACGGTCGGCATGATCTCGATCGAGCAGAACGCCATTATCAAAATCTTCTCGGTCGCCGCCGTCGCCTTCTTGCCGCCAACCCTGATCGCCTCGATCTACGGCATGAATTTCCGTTTCATGCCCGAACTCGGCTGGACCTTCGGCTATCCTGCCGCGCTCGCGCTGATGGTGGTCTCGGCGATCGTTCCAATGCTGTTCTTTCGGTACAAGAACTGGCTGTAGCCCAGCAACCCTGAGTGGTAAAATCTAGCATAAATTTGTTTTTAATCGTCACACTGTATTCTGGATTCCTTCGGTTGATTGGAGCGATGGTGCAGTTCGCGATTAAGAGGCTTCAGGCGATCCAGGCTGGCAGGCGCCCCGATCGTTACAAACAGATGCTCTTCGCCGACGCTGGCAATTTTGCTCGCGGGTGCGCCTTTACGCTTGTCGCTTGCATTGCGACGGCGATACAGACCGATATGCCGAGCGTCTGGGCAATCTTTGCCGCATTGAGCTTGGTAACGACCGTCCGCGTATCAGCGATCTATTATGGCGCACGGCGTGCCGACGACGACCGCGAGTCCGTCGCTATCGCGAAGCGCTTTTACGAGGTGACAGGCGTCATTCACGTCCTTCTCATCGGCGTTTGGCCGATGGTGATTTTCGCAGCTGACCAAACCTATGTCGCAGCCGAACTTTTTTCGTTCGCGACAGCCTTGTGTTTTATGACAGGCCTCGTTGGACGAAATTACGCCTCCAGAAAGCTGGTTGTCCTGCAGTTGTCGGCGGCCGGTGTCCCTATGTCCCTCGGACTCGCTTGGCAGATGGACGCATGGCACCTCCTTTTCGCTGCCCTTTTCGTGATGTTCTGCATGACCTTGCTTAGGATCGCGGACGGAATGCGGGGAATGATGGAAGAGACCGTTGCGGTTGCCGAGCAAAACTTTCATCTCGCTCACATCGACGGCCTTACCGGCTTGCCGAACAAGGGCCAGATGGTCCGTATTCTCGATACCGCGATCCATCACGGGGAGGCGATTGCGTTGCATTTCGTCGATCTCGACCGTTTCAAGCGCTTGAACGACACTTACGGTCACGCATTCGGGGATCGCGTCCTGGCCATCGCCGCGCGTCGCATGGAGGAGGTGAGCGAGGATGAGACTGTCGTATCCCGATTTTCCGGCGACGAGTTCGTGATCCTGCAGCATCTGAACGGCGAACCGCGGCAGGAAGCGACCCGCTTCGCCAATCTTCTGATCACCGCGTTAGCGAACCCGCTCTCGATCGACGGAATATCGGTCACATCGAAATGCAGCGTCGGCACCGCGCTCTTTCCCGGCGACGCTCGAACAACCGCCGAGTTGCTTCAGCGCGCAGATCTTGCGCTTTATAAATCGAAGTCCGCGGGACGCGGGAGGCACTCGCGATTCGACGCCGAGATGGAGAGCGTCGAAATCGAACGCATGAGGATCGAGTCAAATCTGCGCAGAGCGCTCGATGCAAACGAACTGACATTTGTATTTCAACCCATCGTCAATCCCCAATACGGCCGCATCAGCACATGTGAGGCCCTCTTGCGTTGGGATGATCCCGTCCATGGCGCGATTTCCCCGGCGGTTTTCTTGCCAATCGCCGAGGAAAGCGGCCTTATGCCGGCAATCACCGATTATACCATCGACATGGCATGCGCGGCGGTCGCTACTTGGCCCCCCAATAAACGGGTTGCCGTCAATATTTCACCGAGCCAGTTGAATCGCGACGACATCGTCGATGTCATACTTCGATCTGCGGCCCGCCACTCGGTCGCCCCATCGCAGCTTGAGGTCGAGATAACCGAAAATATCTTTCTCGATCGCGATCCGGAAATTTTTCGACGGCTCGATATCTTGCACGCAACCGGGATCAGACTGTCCCTTGACGACTTCGGGACCGGCTATTCAAATCTCGAATATATCACTCGGCTACCCCTCGATAAGGTCAAGATTGACCGGCGTTTCATACGAGAGGCGCTTGAGAACAACAGGGAGCGCGCCTTGCTCCGTGGCATTCTCGGCTTGGTCGAATCCATCGGACTTGGCGTAGTGGTGGAGGGCGTCGAGCGAACCGATCAACTGGAATTTCTCACTGCAGAACTACCGTCAGCGGAGATTCAGGGCTTCATTTACGGCCCTCCGTTGCGCCCCAAGATGATCCGGGATCTGCTCCTGGCCGGCCGGCCGCCCGTCCAATCGGAAAGTAACACGGCAGCCGCGAGCGCCCTCCAAACGCTTTGTTAACCCTTACCAAACATTTATTGCATCGTTACAATTTTCGCTATCGTGAATGACAAATAATTAAGCTAGACTGCCTTTGCTATTTGTAGAGGCGCAACAAATGTCCAGATTTTCGCGACGAATATCCCGCGACCCCGATAGCAATAATACCGATATCCTTGCGATAACCGATTATCATATCGCAAATAATACAAAGAGTCGGGATGATATATATCGATTGCGTTATCGATCCTACCGTAGGGAAGGAATAATATCAGAAAATTCAAGACAGTTCTTTTTCGATAAATATGATTTCGACCCCAATGCTGTTGTCTTCGGAACTCATATCAATGACTACCTTGCCGGATCAATCCGCATTCATCTGCTTTCCAAAGAGAACCCTACAAGTCCTGCGTACGACACCTATCACGATATTCTGAGTCCGCTTCTGCGGAATGCCGAAACGATGATCGATCCGAGCCGGTTCGTAATTGACCCGGAGGCCCGAACAACGCCACTCTTGCCATTCTCTGTGATCAGGCTGGCCTGTATGATGGCCGAGCATTTCGAGTCCGATTGGATGCTCGCCACCGTTCGGCCCGAGCACGCGGCGTTCTATAAGCGTTTCTGCTCGTTAGAACCGATGTCCGAGCTGCGTCCCTATCCCGGACTGAGCTGTCCACTCATGCTGCTCGGGGCACGCAACAAAGATGTCCAGGATCATGTGTTCGCGCGGTATCCGATCTTTTCGTCCACCCTTGCTGAGCGCCTTGCCTTGTTCGGTACCGAGCGGGCGATCGAGCGCTTCGGCATGGGTCCGGCCAACGATAGCGACGACAATTCTCCCCAACTTCTCCGAGAGCACTCGTCCGGACAATTGTAACGAGCGGGCAGTGCGATCTGCCTGGCTCTCATCTTTTCCGAAACCCGCGATAGGTCGCCGCGCCGGGATCGGCAACCGTCGAGGCCTCGGTCGTGGCGATCTCGCCGAGCCGTTCGTGGAAATCGGATTTGACGCAGGCGGGGTCCGCGTTCGCCGGGTCGCCGGTCAGCGCCAGCGCCTGGCAGCGGCAGCCGCCATAGTCGACATGCCGGCGCTCGCAGGAACGGCAAGGCTCCTTCATCCAGGCCGTGCCGCGATAGGCTTCGAAGGCCGGCGACGACGCCCAGATATCGGCGAGGGAATGGTCCCTCACCGACCAGAATTCCAGATGCTCGATCGTCTCGGCCGCGTGGCAGGGCAGCGCCTTGCCGGCCGGCGTCACACTCAGCGTGCGTGCCCCCCAGCCGCCGTTACAGAGCTTGGGATATTTCGCGTAGTAGTCCGGGAAGACGGCGTCGATGACGAGGGTGCCCTTCAGCCGCTCACGCGCGGCCTCGACCTCCCCGATCGTCCGGTCGACGTCCTCACGCGCGGGCATCAGCTGCGCCCGGTTCTTCAGCGCCCAGCCGTAATATTGCGTATGTGCGATCTCCAGCCGCTTGGCGCCGAAGGCGACGGCCTTGTCGATCATGTCCGGCACCTGATGGATGTTCATCCGGTGGATCACTGCGTTGAGGGTCAGCGGGAAGCCGCGCGCGACCACCGCGCGGGCGAAGACCTCTTTCTTCTCAAAGCCCCCCTTGTAGCCCGCCACCCGTTCGGTCACGCCGGCGTCGGCGCCTTGCAGCGACAGCTGGATGTGGTCGCAGCCGGCTTCGAACAGGGCGTCGAGCTGCGCCTCCGAAACGCCGATCCCCGAGGTGATCAGATTGGTGTAGAGCCCGACCTCGGCGGCGTGGCGGGTCAGTTCGACGATGTCCTTGCGGGCGGTTGGTTCGCCGCCGGACAGATGGATATGGATGACTCCGAGTTCGGCCGCCTCGGTGAAGACCCGCTTCCAGGTCTCGGTGTCGAGCTCGGACGATCGCGTGTCGAGCTCGAGCGGGTTCGAGCAATAGGTGCAGCGCAGCGGGCAGCGGTGGGTCAGCTCGGCCAACAGGCCCAGCGGCGGCTGCGGCACCGGCCGCTCTGCCCTTTCGGCGGCGGGCTCGGGAAAGACCGCCTCGTTCATAGCGTCACCATCTGCTTGTCGCGAAGGTCGATGAGGAAACTCTCGACATCCGGTCGGATCGTCGCTTCGTCCGCCGTAAACGCCTCCGTCAGCTGTCGCAGGATATCGCCGAACGTGGTCTTGCCATCCACCCGCTTGAGGATTTCCGTCGAAACCTGATCGGCGTTGAAGATGCGTTCCGGCCCGACCAGGATGAACTGGCCGCGCGTCTTGTCCTCGCGAAAGCGAACGCCATGCGGCAGTTTGGGCACCGTATCGTCGGCGATCGCGGTCATGCCGCTCCGCCCTCCTTCCGTAACCCTTCGCCCGGACGCCAGGCGTCCGGTGGGGTCAGTCCCGGCTCGACGTAGGCAAAATGCAGGGCATCGAGCTGTGCCCAGAGCACCTGGCACTTGAACCGCAAGGCGTCGAGGACGGCGCGCTGTTCCTCGGGCCGTCGGGCATTGTCGAGGCAATAGGCGAGCGCGAAATCGGAATCGCGCTTGGCCTGGACCGGCCGTTTGTCGAAATAGGTCAGCGTTTCCTTCGAGATGAAGTCGTAATGCTCCAGCATCCCCCGCACGCGAGTGCCAATGACATTTGGCGAGAATAGTTCAGTCAGCGACGAGGCGATGGCTTCCAGCAGCGTCCCCTCCTGGACGAAATGGACATAAGCATCGACCGCAAAGCGCGTACCGGCAAGAATGCCGACGCCGGATTCCACATAGGCGCGATCGAGACCGACGCCGTCGGTGAGCGCGATCCATTTCTCGATGCCGCCGCGCTGCCCCTCCTCGCCGTCATGGTCGATGATCCGCTGGCGCCATTCGCGCCGCAGTTCGGCAGTCTGCAGCCGGGCGAGAATGTAGGCATCCTTCACCGGGATCTGCGACTGGTAATAATAACGGTTGAGCGCCCAAGCCTGCACCTGCGTCTTTGTCAATTCGCCGTTCTGCAATCGCTGCTGAAACGGATGCAGATGGTGATAGCGCTCCGCTCCAATCCGCCGCAGCGCCGCCTCGAAATCCTCGCGTCCCATCATGGCTTTCATGGCACGATCTCCATCCCGTCTTTCGCCACCTGCCAACCGGCAGCCTCCACCATTTGCCGCTCCCTGGAATCCTCGATCAGGATCGGATTGGTGTTGTTGATGTGAATGTAAGTGCGGCTTGCGATTTTGAGCCCGTCGAAGGCCGCCAGGCTGCCGCCCTCGCCGGTGATCGGCATATGGCCCATCCGGCGACCGGTCTTCTGGCCCACACCGGCCTTGGCCATCTCGTCGTCGGTGAACACGGTGCCGTCGAACAAGAGTGCGTCGGCCTCCCTGACCCTGTCACGCAGCCGATCGGGGACAGTGGCGCAACCGGGGATGTAATAAGCCGTCTTGCCGTTTGCCGTCAGTCGGACACCGATCGTCATCTCGCCTTCCTCGCCGACATCGACCTCGCCTTCTTCCAGGTAGAGCGGCACTTTGCCGGGAACGGGGAACACCTCGACTTGAAGTCCCGGCACCGGCTCGAACGTCGCCCCCATCATCACCGGCCGTCTCGTCACATGCGCGGGATCGAGAACCGAAAAGATCGGGTTGTCGGCGATGACGCCGAGAACGCCAGCTGTCCCGTAGAGCGGAAACGACTGTTTCTCGCGCAAGGTCAAAAGGCCGGCGACATGATCGACATCGCCGTTGGTCACCAGGACCGCGCCGATGGGCGAGGCCCGCCGCTGATCCGCGGACGTCCCGGCGGCTGGCTGCAATGGTGGTGATCGCAAGATCTGCTCGCGCAGATCCGGCGATGCGTTGATCAGCAGCCAGTTGCGTCCGTCGGCGGTCGCGGCGATGGAGGATTGCGAACGCGCCGACACGCGGCTGTCGCCGGTCCAATAGAGCCGGCAGACATCGCACAGGCAATTCCATTGCGGATAGCCGCCGCCAGCGGCCGAGCCCAAAACGAAAAGCCGCAGGCGGGCCTCGACCCGCCCGCGGCTGTCAGGTGCTGCCACCGATTAGAATTCGATTGGCATATAGCCGTTGATTTCCATCGCAAGGCAGACTTCCGTGAGAACAGGTTTGTTCCAGGCCATGGTACTTCTCCCAAAGCATGGCGGCTGGCGATACCCGCAAAGCCGCCTTTAATCGTTGCCCACCATCGAAGGCTAGCAAACATGGCGTTCCTTCGGTAGTCATTGCCGTTCACAAGCCCCTTTTCCGGCACGAGATCGGGAGGTTTTCCCACATCCTCGACGGCGCCCGATCGGGGGCACCGACAGCCCGACCACACCGGTGATCATGACCCCTTTGCCCGATCCCGACGACCTGGCCGACCGCATCCGCAAAGGCGAGCGCGCCGCGCTGAGCCGCGCCATCACCCTGGTCGAATCGACCCGGCCCGAGCACAGGGGCGTCGCCGCCGCCGTCCTCGATCGGCTCGCCCCCGACACCGGCGGCGCGATCCGTATCGGCGTCAGCGGTGTTCCCGGCGTCGGCAAGTCGACGCTGCTCGATGCCTTCGGCTCGATGCTGACGGCCAGGGGGCACAAGGTCGCAGTGCTGGCAGTGGACCCGTCCTCGGTGCGTTCCGGCGGCTCGATCCTCGGCGACAAGACGCGAATGGCGCGCCTCGCCGTCGACAAGAACGCCTTCATCCGCCCCTCCCCCTCCTCCGGCACGCTCGGCGGCGTCGCGGCGAAGACGCGCGAGACGATGCTGCTTTGCGAGGCGGCGGGGTTCGACGTCGTCATCGTCGAGACGATGGGCGTCGGCCAGGCCGAGGTCAGCGTCGCGGACATGGTCGATCTCGTCCTGTTGTTGATGATCGCCGGCGGCGGCGATGAGCTTCAGGGCATCAAGAAGGGCATCCTCGAAGTCGCCGACATCATCGCCATGAACAAGGCCGACGGCGACAATGCCGGGCCGGCGCGGGCCGCCGCCGCCGAAATCCGCTCCGCTCTCAACATTCTGGCGCCGCGTTCGGCAGCCTGGACCGTCCCGGTGCTCGCCATCTCCGGCATGACCGGCGCCGGCCTCGACGATCTGTGGACCGACATCGAGCGCTTCCGCGACATCCACCGTCGCGACGGCTCATGGGACGACCGACGGGCCGAGCAGCAGGTGCGCTGGCTCTGGACCAGCCTCGACGAGGGCCTGCGCCGGCGCATCCTGTCCGGGGCGCGCTGGCGCGCCGAAATCGCCGCCGGGGAAAAGGCCGTGAGGAAAGGCGAACGGGCGCCGAGCGCTGTCGCCGAAGCCATCCTCGACCGGTTGGGACTGCCGGCCGAACCGACGGACACGCAAAACTGACGGCGGTCGATATTGGCCGGCACGACGGATCTTGCGGCTGGCGCCTGTCAGCGCCCATGCTCCGCCATAGATCCGTCGAGGACGAACGAGGGAAAACCACTACCATGTCTGCTTCAAGACCCGACAAGACCGATCGGCTGGCCGTGCTGATCGATGCCGACAACGCCTCCTCGCGCATCGCCGACGGGCTGTTCGAGGAGATCGCCAAGATCGGCGAGGCGAGCGTCAGGCGCATCTATGGCGATTTCTCCAGCCAGCGTTCCAAGGGTTGGGCGGACGTCCTGTCGCGCCACGCGATCATCCCGCAGCAGCAATTCGCCTATACGACCGGCAAAAATGCCTCCGATATAACCCTCGTCATCGACGCCATGGACCTTCTCCACAGCAGCCGCTTTGACGGCTTCTGCCTGGTCTCGTCGGACAGCGACTTCACCCGGCTCGCCGCCCGCATCCGCGAACAGGGCGTCGACGTCTACGGCTTCGGCGAGCAGAAGACGCCGGAAAGTTTCCGGCAGGCGTGTCGGCGCTTCATCTACACCGAGAATCTGTTGCCCGGGCGGGCCACGGCGGAGAAGGATAATGGCGACGCGCCGCCACTGGCCAAGCCGCAGCAGGCGGCGGACCTTCTCAAGCGGGTGATCGAGCAGATGGACACCGAGGATGGCTGGGTGAATCTCGGCAGTTTCGGCAAGCAGCTTCTGAACCTGTCCTCAGATTTCGATCCGCGTACCTACGGCTTCAAGAAATTAAGCGATCTGGTCCGCTCGACCAAACTGTTCGAGGTCGACGACCCGGAAGGCGGCAGCGTCGAAATCCGGCTGAAGCCGCAGGCGGCGGAAAAGCCCCGCGCCACCCGCTCCCGCAGACCGGCTAGCCGTCCCCCAAGCCAGCCAAAAAGCGACTACAGCTAAGCCTCGACCTCGATCGAACGCCGGGCCGACCGAGGCCTCGCCTCAGCGCAGGATCGCCCGCTGAAGCCTTACATAGGAGGCCCAATCCCCACACGGGCCCATATTACCTTACGTAGCGTTGAAATTTTAATTGCAATTTTTTGAGAACATGTGATGATACCGCCAAGCTCATTAACGAGGCCGCATCAGAGATGCCTGCTATGAATTTTTTATTCAGATCGTCATTTCTTTTTCTGGCCGCCTATTCTTCTGTCAGCTCCAGTAGCGCGCAAGAATCAAATTTTAGTATGTATTTTCAGGGGTCAGAGTCTGCTATTTTTGAAGCCTTAGACAATATAGAAGAAAGTGATTCCAGCGCAATGAAGCAAGAATGGAAATTTCTTGCGCCACCAGGGGAGTACTCGGAAGAACTTATCCGAAACGCTAAGCGGTTTTGCCCGGAGTGCGAGGAGATTCCGGAAGCGCCACCCTGCGAAGAAGAATTCACAACCGGCATCCAGTTGAGAGCCTCAAGTGACGAAATTTCTGGATTATTTCGCGATGAACTTTCTCCTTCTCCAATGCCCCAAAACGGTCGATTAAAGCTTTATACGGAGTTTCCCGTAGATATCCCGGATTCGTTTTATGGGCAGGTAGTTTCCGAAATTCCTTCAGCCGCTGCGCAAATTTGTCCGGACTGCGAAGATGTAGGCGGCGGCGGAGGGGAATGCGAATGAATGAGCATCATTTTCGAGAAAATATTTCTCTAATCCTTACATTTTTTATATTTGTCTTGTTTATTTTTGTATTTTCATATTTTTTCCTACTTCTCGGTTGGCAGAACATCGTTAAAGTTGACTCTGCACTACCCGAGTGCTCGTCGCCTATCGCAACATCTGAACAAGCAGCACTTTGCAAAAATAGACATAATATGAAAATTAAGGAGTATAGATCAAGTAGATTTAAATTTGAAACTGACCATAGTGCTTCCGTTTATTATTGGCAAAGATTTTCTACAATAGTATCTTTCTTTATATTTACTTCTCTCATATGTGCTGGTGTTTTTTTTGCATATATTGAATTTGATAAAGGAAAAGGTGGGGAAAATAAATTTAAAGTATCCGCAGATGGGTTGGAAATTAGTTCAGAAATAATCGGTCTTATAATATTGTCTATGTCTCTTATATTCGCATATATATATATCGACAGGATTTATCCTATTAATGATCCATCGCGGGGAGACGGCGTCGAGGCCGTTGATGTAGTTAAAGATAAGTAGGCGGAAGACGCGTCTATTGTCCCCATTGCGTCTGCGAACTCTCAACAGATGTTATTATTAGCGAGGAAGGAATTGAGACTCGTACCGCGCCGACCGTGATCTTTTCCCAGTTGCGCAACGTCTTCGACGCCAGCGTATCGAAGCGTCCGGCCAGCGCCGCGTCGTCGCGGCGAAGCGCCTTACCGATGACAGCGGCGACCAGCGCCTCGCTCGCCCGCGTCCCGCCGTCATCGATCTTCAGCGCAAAGCCAAGGCCGAGATCCGGCAGGGCGCCGCAGAAAACGCCCTCGGCCCCGGTCTTGGCGAACACCTGGCCGGGCGCGGCCTGCATCAGCTTCTCACAGGCGCGGCCAGTGCCGGACATCTCCCAGGGCGCGGCCATGCAGGCCTCGATCAGCCGGCGTCCCGCCGCCGCGCGCTCCGGGGCAATGCCCTCACCGCTGACGAGCTTGGCGAAGCCATGCGCGAAACTTTTGAGCGGCGCGGCATAGGTCGGGATCGAGCAGCCATCGGTGCCACAAACATCGTCGCCAAGTTCAGTGCCGGTCAGATCCTCGATCGCGGCCTTCGCCCTTTGCTGCACCGGATGATCCGCCCGGACATAGCCACGCGGGTCCTCGCCCTGGTGCACCGCCGTGCAGAGAAATCCGGCATGCTTGCCCGAGCAATTATTGTGCAGCACCGTCGGCTCGCCGCCCCGCCGGGCGAGATCGAGCGCGACGGGCAGATCGAACGGCCAGTGGCAGCCGCATTCGAGTGCGCGGCCGTCGAGCCCGCCCTTTGCCAACATGGCGGCTGCAAGCGTCACATGCCCCTCTTCGCCGGAATGGGAGGCGCAGGCGAGCGAAAGTTCCCGGTCGCCGAAGCCGAATGCGTCTGCCGCGCCAGTCTCGATCAGCGGGATCGCCTGGAACACCTTGATCGCCGAGCGCGGAAACACCGGCCGCGCGATATCGCCGGCTGAGGCGACGACGGCCCCGGCGCCGTCGACCAACGCGAAGGCGCCGCGATGGACGCTCTCGACCAGATCGCCACGGGTCACTTCCACGAGAACGGGGTTTTCCATCACGCACCTTGGTCCTACAACTGCCTTGAAGTGGGCGCTCTAGCAGCCGTTCCGCTTTCCCGCCACCGTCAGGACCCGATGCATCTGTTGAAATGGCTCTCCGTCGTCGTCGTGGCGGTCTATCTCCTGCCCACAGCGCTCGCCGCGCTTCTCTGGTGGACGAGCGAACGTCCCCTCTCCTGGCGCCAGGCCGACTGGAGTTCGGCGTCGCTCCTCCCGATAGCCAGCACCAACGGGGACGCGGCGCTCTACATTCTCGCCGCGCGCACCGGCGGCCTCAAGGGCGCGCTGGCCGATCACTCATGGATCGTCATCAAGGACAAGGGCGCGAGCGCTTACGAGCGTTGGGACAAGGTCGGCTGGGGGACACCGGTTCGGCGCAACAGCCAGCCTGCCGACGGGCGCTGGTATTCGAACGATCCCCGGGTCGTCGTCGGGATCACCGGCGCGCGGGCCGAAGCCTTGATCCCCAAGGTGCGCGCTGTGATCGCCGCCTACCCTTATGCCGAGCGTGGCGGCTACGCCCTCTTTCCCGGCCCGAACTCCAATACCTTCGTCGCCCATGTCATGCGCGCCGTCCCCGGCATCGACGCGACGCTACCGGCGGCGGCGGTCGGCCGCGACTACCCGTCCGAGGGGCGCTTCCTCTCGATCGACCCCGACCGCCAGGAACTGCGCCTGTCGCTCTGGGGCTATGCCGGCATCGTCGCAGGCTGGAAATCGGGGCTGGAGGTGAATTTCCTCGGCCTCGTCGCCGGCATCGATCCGTGGCGGCTGGCGGTCAAAGTGCCGGCCTTCGGGACCTATGCGCTGCTGGGGGCGTGATTATTTGCACCGTCGACTGTCAGAAAGCGATGATCTGCATTGGCAATCGCATGATCATTTGAGACTATTTGACAAGTGACAATTGTCGGCGCACACTGCCGACCCATGCACGGATGATTGCCAGCTTTCGACACAAAGGACTCCGACGCTTTTACGAGACCGGCGATGCGCGCGGCGTTCAGGCCGATCAGGTCAGACGCATTCGCCGCGTCCTGTTCGCGCTTGATCATGCCACCTCGCCGGAAACCTTCGAAGGTCTGCCGGGAATGCGTCTGCATCCTCTCAAGGGCCAGCTTGCCGGATTTTGGAGCGTGAGCGTGTCCGGCAATTGGCGGATCGTGTTTCGGTTCGACGACAGCCGGCCCGTCGATCTCGATTATCTGGATTACCACTGACGACTGGAGAAACTGACCTTGCCCCTCTACGACCCGCCCCACCCCGGCGAAATGGTGCGCGAGGAGTGCCTTGCGCCGCTCGGCCTGAGCGTCACGGAGGCTGCCCGCGTGCTCGGCGTCACTCGGCAGGCGTTGAATAACGTCGTCAACGAGAAAGCCGGGATCAGCCCTGAAATGGCGATCCGGCTCGAAAAGGCGTTTGGAGGCGAGGCCGATTTCTGGTTGCGGCTGCAAACCGCGTTCGATCTGGCGCAGGCCCGGCGACGGGAAGGCAGCATTGCCGTCGACCGCTATGTCCCGGAAAGCGCATAGCCGATTCAGCCGCGCCTTACGGAAGGCTTCCGGGCGTTTCCAACCATCTGCCTCGTCAAACGCCCATCTTCATTCCTCCCTTAGCGACAGCTGCCCGAGCAAGTCCTCCGCCGTCCGCGTCGCCGCCCCCGCGGCCAGGGCCATCTGCGGCAACAGCATCCATTCCAGCGTCCAGGCCGCGCCGGAGCGCTCGTTCTCATGCACCAACGCATGGTGCAGGCCGGAGACCAGCGTCGCGTTGAAGCGCGCCAGCGTCACCAAAACCTCCGCGCCGACCGGGTTCAGCTTGTGCGGCATCACCGACGAGCCGCCGCCGCCGGAAAGCGTCAGTTTCCCGACCTCGCTCTGCAGCGCCAGCGCCGCATCCTGCCCGAACTTGCCGAGCGCGCCGGTGATCAGCGACAGCCAGTGACCGAACTCGGCGATTCCGTCGCGTTCCGAATGCAGCGAAGCTGCGGCTGGCCAGAGGCCGAGCGCGTCCGCCACCCGCTGGACGATCGCCTCGCCCTTGTCGCCGAAATCCGCGCGGTCGCCGACGGCGCCGCCGAGCCGCAGGGCAAAGGCGCGCGGCGCGATCTCCTCGCGGCGAAGGCGACAGCGCACCAGCGGATCGGCCCAGGAGGCGAGCTTGCGCGAAAAAGGCGTCGGCCGCGCCGCCTGCATTCGGGTGTGCGCCATCACCTCGCGGTCGCCGGCCTCGATCCCCCATTGCGCGAAGGCATCGACCAGTGCTTCCAGCCGCCGGTCGAGCACCAACGACACCGCTTGCATGCGCATCGCCATCGCCGCGTCGATCGCATCCTGACTGGTCGCGCCCTTGTGCAAGCCGGCGGCAGCGGCCGGGTCGAGCCCGGCGCGCAATTGCTGAAGCAACGCGGGTACGACGACGCCATCCCGCGCCGTTCCCACGGCAAGGGCCGCGAGGTCGGGGGTGAATTCGTGTGTCCAGGCGCGAATCGCGGTGACCGCTGCCGGCGCGATCAATCCCTCCGCCGCCTCGGCCTCGGCGAGCGCGACCTCGAAGGCCAGCATCGCCTCGAGCTCCGCCGCCGCGGTGAAATAGGAATCGAGTTCCTCGTCGCCGAGCAGCGCGCCCAGAAACGAATGGGAGAAGACCGAGGCCGTCACCGGCCGGTCGCCGTGCTGAATACTTCCGCGGCAAAATCCGCGATCAGACCCGCCGTAACCTCCGGCTGCTCGATGCAGGGCAGATGACCGGCGTCCTTGACGATCTCGAAGCGCGAACCGGCAATCAGATCGGCGGTCGAGCGCATCAGATCCGGCGGGGTCGAGCCGTCCTGATCGCCGACGACGCACAGCACCGGCAGATCGATCTTCGCCGTCGCCTCAGTGTAATCGGCGTCACGCAATGCGGCGCTGCTGCCGAGATAGCCGGGCAGCGGAGTGCGCAAAAGCATGTTCGAATAGCCGACGAAATCGGGATTGGGCGGGCGGCGGAATTGCGGCGTAAACCAGCGCTCGAGGATCTGTTCGGAAATCGACCCGATTCCGTCCTTCTCGATCGCGGCGATGCGTTGGTCCCACAGTTCGGTCGTGCCGATTCGGTGCGCCGTATCCATCAGCACCAGTCCCTTGGCAAGAAGGGGATGGCGATGGGCAAGGCCTTGCGCGATCATGCCGCCGATCGACAGGCCGATGACGAGCGGGTTCGTCACGCCGAGATGGTCGATCAGGCCTTTCAGGTCGTCGACATGGGTGTCCATGGCGTAGGGCGCGGGCGTCGCCTCCGACAGGCCATGGCCGCGCTTGTCGTAGCGCACGATCTGACACGCGCCGGCGATGCGCTCGACCACAGCGTCCCAGATCCGGAAATCGGTGCCCAGCGAGTTGGCGAAGACCAGCGTCGGCCCGTCCGCGTTTCCCTCGACCCGATGGTGGATGACGATGCCGTTGACGCGCTGAAATGGCATGGATGCGGTTTCCTCCCCGATTGGACGCCGTCGATCATAGGCGTCAGCGCGCGCTATGAAAGGGTCGCGGTAGCTTTGTGCAAAGTGCGGCGCCATCTTCCCCGCTTCGGCCTTTCCTGATAGCGGCATTTGAAACCGAACGCTGGATATGGTCCGGGAGATTTCGCCATGTTTCTCAGTTGCGGCGACGCGCTGTTCGATCTGTTCGCCGAACCCGACGCGGATGTGGCGAAGATCGCCCTGTCCGGACGGGTCGGCGGTTCGCCGCTGAACGTCGCGCTGGGCCTGGCGCGCCTCGGCCATCCGGCCGGCTTCTTCACCAAGGTCTCGAGCGATCTCTTCGGAACGCGCATCCGCAGCTTCATGGCGCGCGAAAATATCGACCAGCGCTTCCTCATTCCGACCGACAGGAACACGACGCTGGCGATGGTCTCGCTCGGCGCCGACGGCTCGCCGGCCTATATCTTCTATATCGACGGCACCGCCGACCGCTCGATCGAGCCCGCCGAAGTGCCGGCGACGTTTCCCGAGGCGCTCGAGGCGATCCATCTGGCGTCCTACTCCACCGTGACCGATCCGACCGCCTCGGCGCTGGCCCATCTCGTGCGGCAGGAATCGGCCCGGCGGTTCATCTCCTACGATCCCAATATTCGCGCCTCGATCGAACCCGATCTCGACATCTGGCGGCAAAAAGTCGCCGAACTGGTGCCTTTCGCGGCCTTGGTGAAGGCGAGCGAAGAAGACCTCGATCTCCTCTATCCCGGTCGGGCTCTCGATGCCGTGATCGACGATTGGGTTGCCGCGGGCGCGGAGATGGCCGTGGTGACGCGCGGCGAGCGCGGCGCGATCGCCGCGACAAGCTCGGGCGTCAAAGCCTCGGTCGGCGGACGACAGATCATCGTTGCCGACACGGTCGGCGCCGGCGACACGTTTCAGGCGGCGCTCCTGGCCGGCCTGAAGGAACGCGGTCAACTCTCTCGCGCGGCGCTCAAGGCCGCCGACCAAGCCGGCATCGAGGAATTGCTGAGCTTCGCCGTCGACGCCGCCGCAGTGACCTGCTCGCGCCGCGGCGCCGACCTGCCGCGGCGCGCCGATCTGGATCTTCCGCCGCTCGCCTGAAAGCGTTTCTCGCGCGGCCTCAACTTTCAAGGCAGTTCTCGGAAACCAAAAAAGCCCGCCGGATCGCATGATCCGACGGGCTTTAGTCTGAAAGCCGGACGCTTGACGCGCCCGACCGACGGCAGAACGCCTTAGTTGAAGCGATAGGACGCCTTCGCCCAGATCGTGTGGAAGTCGAGATCGTTGTCGTTCGACTCCGAGGTGAAGTTCACCGTGTTGGTACCGTTGGTCCCGGTGATCGTCTGATCGTTCGAGCCGAGATTGGTGTAGAGGTACTCGACGCCGAACGAGATGTTCTGGGTGGCCATCACGTCGACACCGCCGCCGACCGCATAACCGACATCCGCGTCGTCGCCATCCTGCGTAAACGTATAGCCGGTGAAGGCGCCGCCGCTCGGCGCAGTCATCGTATTGTCGACGCCGGCATAGGCGAGACCGCCCGTACCATAGAGCAGGACGCTGTCCATGGCGTAGCCGAGACGAGCGCGAACCGTACCGAGATAGTTGATCTCGCTATTGGACGTGAAGGTCGAGCCGCCCGGCGTGGTGTAGGACCGGTTGGTCTCCGCATCGATGTAGTTGATGTCGGCGACCGCGCCGATGACGAAGTTGTTCGGCATCTGGTAGTCGTAGCCGATATGCGCGCCGCCGATGAAGCCGGCGTTGTTATCGTCACCGTTAAAGGTGCCGTTGCCGAAAACACCGGTGTTGTTGGTGTCGAAGCGCGCGCCATCGTCATCGCCACTGAAGGCGACGCCAGCCTGGCCACCGATGTAGAGGCCGGTCCACGTGCTAGTCGTAGCGACCTGCTCGATCATCATCGGTGCCGGCGCAGGGGCTTCCTCATAGACCGGGTCGGCGGCGAGCGCCGGGGTGACGAACGCCGTCGAGGCGAGAAGCAATGCAAAGCGTTTCATAACTGTACTCCATTCTGTCGCAGTCGCGACTCTCTTCCCGACGCCACGTCCGCGTGGCGCCCGGATTTCCCGACCCGGCTGGCGGGTTCGGGAGTTGATATGGTCCGTCTCCGTGCCGGAAAAATGGCAGGAATAGGTTCTCCTCCGTCGTGTTGCCGATCCGCAACGCGAATTCCGATCGGGCCCGACGTCGTGAATTATTCGTAACCTTCGGTCGTTGATTTCCTCTTAAAATCGATGGTTTACGCCAAGTTCGGCCTGACCTGGGGCGCTTAACAAACATGGCAAAGTTGTGTCGGATAGAATTCCTAGCGAATAGACGCGCGGGTTACCCGAAGGAAATCGAATTGCGCCTTGTCACGATCTGAAGCCCCGAATGCCGACGTATGAATCCCTCGTCAGTCCGCTCGCATCGCGCAATGGCAGCAGCCGAAAAATTCCATTTATACTGACAGACGGCGCGGACCGGGCGTGTTGCAATCCTTCGCAACGACGATGAATATTGAATTCTGCGGAGAAAGAACGCTGCGGCCCCGCCTCACCCGATATATAATTCATCCCGTCAACCCGCGTTAATTACGGCTCACATTTGCGTTAGCCGCGCGTGATCACCGCCGGCCCCGAAACCGCACGCACCGCCGCGGCCACACAAGCGCCGCCCCTTTCAAATGATTGCTATTGTGCGGCGCGCCTTTATATTCCCGCTAAGAAGAGCACAGCACTGCATGGAGGACTTATGCGTAATCTGATTTTGGCCGCTGGCACGATCTTGACGCTGACCATGGCGTCGGGAGCGACGGCCCAGACCGTCGGCGACGCGGACGCCGGCAAGAAGGTCTTCAACAAATGCCGAGCGTGTCACGCCGTCGGTGAAGGCGCCAAAAACAAGATCGGCCCGGAACTCAACAGCTTGGTCGGTGAAAAGCCTGGGGCAGTCGAGGGTTACAGTTTTTCGCCCGCCTTCCAGGAATGGGCAGCTGACAAGCCCGTGTGGAATGAAGCGCTGCTGACAGAGTGGCTCAGCGACCCCCGCGCTGTCGTGAAGGGCACCAAGATGGCCTTTCCCGGGCTGAAGAAGCCGGAAGATCTGACCAACGTTATCGCCTATCTCGCCGGCTTCGACGAAGAGGGCAAGGACCGCGATCCGGCCGAAGCGCTCGCTGCTGCGGCCGCGCAATAGGCTTTCGACGCCATTCTCGCACCAATCGAATATGACGGCCGCCCAAGGGCGGCCGTTGTCGTTTCAACCCGGCGTCCGCTCTACGCCGGGCCGAAGCGTTGTCGCCATCGATCAGGCGTAGACGTCCATTACCTGGTTCAGCAGTGCGATCGCCTCTTCCTTGCTGCGCTGGAACGAATTGCGGCCGATGATCGATCCGTTGCCGCCGCCGTCCCGGATGGCGCGGACCTCGTCCAGGAGCTCGTCGGTGTTCTTCGCCGCGCCGCCGGAAAAGACGACGATTCGTTTGCCCGCAAAGGCTGCCTGCATGATGTGGCGGACGCGGTCGGCGGCGGCTTCCCGCGGGATGGCGTGCTTCTCGTAGATCGGCTTCGCCGCGTCGAGGTCGATATGGGCGGTCGGCAGTTTCACCTTGATGATGGTCGCGCCCATCAATGCTGCCATATGCGCCGCATAGGCGATGATATCGAAGCCGGTTTCACCCTCCTTGGAAACCTTGCCCCCACGCGGATAGGACCAGACGACGGTCATCAGCCCGCGCGACTTCGCCTCGAGACTGATCTCACGCAGTTCCTCCATCATGTCGTAGGAGTGGTCGGATCCCGGATAGATGGTGAACCCGACGCCGACGCAGCCCAGCCGCATCGCGTCTTCGACCTTGCCGGTCAGCGCCTGGTCGCTGCCACCAACGAGGGAATTGCCGCTGTTGAGCTTGAGAATCAACGGCACTTCGCCGGCGAACGTGTCGGCGCCCTGCTCCAGAAGCCCGAGCGGCGCGGCATAGCCCGAAACGCCGGAATCGATCGCCAGTTCGTAAAGATAATGCGGGTCGTACGCGACCGGGTTGGGGGCGAAGCTGCGCGCCGGTCCGTGCTCGAAGCCCTGATCGACCGGCAGGATCACCACCCGTCCGGTCCCCGCCAGCCGGCCATGCATCAGGAGCCGTGAAAGATTGCTCTTCAGGCCCGGGGTCTCGCCCTCGTACCAGGACAGGATGTTCCGGACGGTATCTGTTCTCAGCATTCACTTGCTCCTTTGCCTCGCCGGCGGGCATCAAGAGCCTCGCCGCTTCCCATGGCTTTCTTCTGGGGCGCCGGCGCGGCGCCGTCCAGATGCATGACGGCGCCCGCGCATATTAAAATCGGTTGAAGGACCCCGCGGTGCGCGATCATGCCTTTATCCGCATCCGTTCTGCGTGGCCGTCACTCAGTTTTGCCGAGCCTTTACTCAATTGAACCAATCGTCGGTTTCCGCGTTTCCTCAAGGTGGAGGTAATCACTATGACACGCGGTGTTTCGGCATTCCCATCGCCATTCGGGGTCGATTCAGACTTGATGTTCGCCGGAATCGGCGTTGCGCAGCGTTCTCTTACGCCCGGCCATCCGGACGCCTCCGCCGCTCCCCGAGCGCGGGCCAAGCTAGCTTTCCCTGTACACCCTCGAATGCGCAGGTCAGGGCAAAAGGCAGCGGCTCAACAACGGACGGCCACCCCGTTCATTCACCACACCCCGTTCCGCCTAGGGCCGGCCGAATGGGTCCCGCAAACCGTCAAGCTCGGTCGTCGTGGTTTCCACCTGCGATCTCGTCCAGCCGATGAGGCCGGTTTGGAAGATGACGGCGTGCGTCAGAGCGAGAGCATCCTCATTCCGACCGTGATCGTCGGCGTCATTCTCGCCCTGGCGAGCTACTTCTTCAATTTTATCGGCTGACACACCGGCGCTCGCTCCCCGCAGGCCCGAGGGGTGCAGGCATACTCCTGGTGCCCGGCGCACGGTGGTAGCCGTGAAAAGTGGCCATCACGAAGGCCAGTGCGGTTGATCTGTTGTTTCAGGTCGGCGGTGACGGACCGAATCAACTTTCCCCCTCAAAGCGTATGCCGCTCGCGATGCGCGGTCTCTGTTGCATGCTTTCGGCCGCGATTTGCGTGGCCTGGCGCAAGGGGATTTCCCTGCGACATCTTGCCGCTGCGTAAGGAGTCCGATGACGGCATGGAAACCGCCATCGGCCCGTGCTTACCGTTCATTCGGGGAGCCTTTCCCTGCGAAAGGGGCGACTCTCCGCTTCAGGATTTACCTAATTGTCATTTAGTATAAGCGTCACATTGAAATATAATGAAAATAAATTATTGAGGCGACAGTCGGTATTTCTCCAAAAATAACGGATTGGTAACCAATATCTCTGATGTTCCGGCTCCATCGAACGGTGTCGCTACCGACCCCTTCCCTAAGGGTGCCCTAGCTTCGCGCCGATCGATTGAAATGAGGAAAAGCATCCGGACTATGTCGCCCCTTATGCGGCGCTTTCTCCCTACGCCCTCCTCGCGACATGAGCCTCATCTGGCGCACGATGCGCCCAGGTGAATTAAATTTAGGAACTCGGCGCAATCGTTCCGATGGCGCCAAAAAATAAGAAATCCCGCATTTTCGAGGGGCGCAGGCTATGTTGAAAAGTATCAAGAACAAGATGACTCTGCTGGGAGTCTTGGTTTTCCTTCTTGTGTCCGGAACGGCCGCGACCGGTTTCTGGATGACGGGGCAGCTCCGCGATGGGCTGGAAGAGACACTAAGGTCGTCCCAAGTCCTGCGGAACCATATGCAGGCGGACATGATGCATGACGCGCTGCGATCGGACGTCCTTGCATCTGTTCTCGCCGCGGATCCATCGGCGAATATCGACTTGGAAACGGTAAAGGCAGACGTTGCCGAGCATACCGGAATCTTTTACCAGGCTATCGCTGAAAACGGCGAGCTCGCGCAGGATCCGGAAATTCGCAAGAGTTTGGACGACGTCAAAGTGCCTATGGAGGAATATACGGCTCTCGCCGTCGACTTAACCACACTGGCCGCGAGGAATCCCACGGCAGCGATGTCGAGAATGGGCGTATTCCAGGAGCAGTTCTCGATCCTTGAGAATGCGATGGCGCACGTCGCGGAAGTAATTGAATCGGAGGCCGTTGCGGCATCGCAACGGGCGACAGCCAGTGCGGCGATCGGACGTAATTTAATGGGTACGGCGGTCGGTATTGGAACGTTGTTCGCCTTGGGTCTGACATTCTTTGCCCGGCGCTCGGTCGTCACGCCGATCCAGGAATTGGCCAGCGACATGCAGCAGCTGGTCGAGGGCCGGACGGACGTTTCGCTCAAGGGCGCCAATCGCAAAGACGAGCTCGGCGAGATTGGGCGCGGCGTGCTTGCCTTCCAGGAAGTCGTGACAGCACGGGCGCGCCGTGACGCAGACGAGGCCGAGGAGCGCCGTCGGCAGGAGATGGACAGCGCAGAGCGGGAGACGGCGACCCGGCTCGAACAGTCCAAGGCGCAAAGTTTCGTGGTCGAGAACCTGTCGCATGGGTTGGAGAATCTTTCTCAAGGAGATCTCACGGTCCGACTGGATCGCTCGTTCGCACCGGAATTCGAGCCCATTCGCATCAAGTTCAACGACAGCGTCGGCAAGCTGGAAGGCGCGATCGGCAATGTGGTGACATCGATCGGATCGATCCGGTCGGGCCTTTCGGAGATCAACACGGCCTCGAACGATCTGGCGCAGCGCACCGAGCAGCAGGCGGCGAACCTGGAAGAGACGGTTGCGGCGCTGGGCGAAGTGACGACGGCGGTGAACGAGACGGCCGACGGCGCCGGCAAGGCGCAGACGGCGGCCAGTACCGCCCGCGGCAAAGCCCAGAAGGGCGGCGAGATCGTCGGCCAGGCGGTCGCGGCAATGAGCCAGATCGAAAAGTCCTCCGAGCAGATCAACCAGATCATCGGCGTGATCGACGAGATCGCCTTCCAGACCAATTTGCTGGCCTTGAACGCCGGTGTCGAGGCGGCGCGGGCCGGCGAGGCCGGCAAGGGCTTTGCGGTGGTCGCCCAGGAAGTGCGCGGGCTGGCCCAGCGCTCGGCCGAAGCGGCGAAAGAGATCAAGACGCTGATCGCGACCTCGCGCAGCCAGGTGGAGAGCGGCGTCGAGCTGGTCACCGCGTCTGGCAAGTCGCTGGACGAGATCGTCGCCGAGGTGAGTTCGATGGCCGAGCTGATCGCGACGATCGCGGTGAGCGCCAAGGAACAGGCGACCAGCCTCAGGGAAGTCTCCGGCGCGGCCGATCAGATGGACAAGGTGACGCAGCAGAACGCGGCGATGGTGGAAGAGGCGACGGCTGCGAGCCAGACCCTGACCAACGAGACCGAGGAACTGGCGAGCGCGATGGCGCAGTTCAAGACCGGCTCGGCCGGCCAGACCTCGCGGTCGCGTTCCAATCCTGCCCAATCTGGCCGTTCCGCCACGCCATCGCGCGGCGTGCCGCAGATGAAGACCACCGGCACGGGCGGCGCCGCCCGTGCCGAACAGACCAACACCGACAGCTGGGAAGAGTTCTGAGCCCGGCCAAGACGGGACACCTCAAGCCGAACNCCAGGCCTCGCGGTCGGGTGGCAACGCCGCCGCCAACCGGGCACGGCCGGGCACGCCATCGCGCGGCGTACCGCAGATGAAGACCACCGGCACGGGCGGCGCCGCCCGTGCCGAACAGACCAACACCGACAGCTGGGAAGAGTTCTGAGCCCGGCCAAGACGGGACACCTCAAGCCGAACGCTTGACCGTTAGCGACAACGCCGCGTGTTCGTCAGAACGCGCGGCGTTTCCATATCCTGGACCCGCCCCGTGCTGCCATCGCGATCAAACCGCCGGCGAACCCGCCGCCTCGGCCAGAAATGTCCAGGCGTAATCGGAGAAGCTTCGCCAGCATTCGATCTCGAAGCGCTGCTCACCGGTCCGCCACAGGACGATCTCCGTCTTCGAGAGGATCGTCCGGCTCGCCGCCCCGACCGGAAAACTGCCAAGCCGAATGTCCTGCGGGCAGCCCGCCGCGATCACCGCCTCCGCCGCCGGTCCTTCGACCGCGATTGCGACATTGCGGTGCGACACGTCGACAACCGAGATGCCGGCGACGTCTGCAAGCCTTGCCGGCAACGGTTCGACCTCCGCCGCGTCAACGTCGGCGAGCACCAGCCACTCGTCGGGACCGAGCCAGAGGGCCGAAAGGCCGTTCGCGGTCGCGGTCGTCTTCGGACGGCTAGGAAGCGCCACGCCGAGCCTGGCTTCCACCGCCTTTAGCGATTGCGCGTCGGCGCGCAGGCTGAGGCGTTGGCGCGGGGCGATCGGCGTCAGCGTCACGCCCGGCCCGCTCGCATAGCGCCCGTCCAGCGGCGACATGCGCTGCAGGCTCGGCGAGGTGGTCACAGCGGCGGACGCTGCCGTCGCGGCAGTGGGCGGCGCGGTTTTCCTGGCCGCAGCCTTGGTCGGCTTTTTCGCCTTCGATGCCACGCCAATCGGTGTTTTCTTCGATGCCGTCTTGCGCTCAGCCATGCAGCCGCTCCCCTTCCGGATCGAAGAACACCGTGTCCGTCACCTCTACCGCGATCGTCTCTTTCGGCATCGGAACATAGAGCGTGCGGCCGATCAGGTTGCGGCCGTCCTTGACCAGCGCCAGCGCGATCGAACGTCCCATCGCGTCGGAGTGATAGGCCGAGGTGACATGGCCGAGCATGGTCATCGGCACGGCCTCGTTCGGATCGGCGACGATCTGCGCGCCTTCCTCCAGAACGGTCAGCGGGTTCGCGGTCTTGAGGCCGACGAGTTGTTTGCGGCCGGGGGCCAGGAGATCGGACCGCTCCAGCCCGCGCTTGCCGACGAAGCCCGTCTTCTTCTTCGACACCGCCCAGGCGAGCCCCGCGTCGGCCGGCGTCACCGTGCCGTCGGTCTCCTGGCCGACGATGATATAGCCCTTTTCAGCTCTGAGAACGTGCATGGCCTCGGTGCCATACGGTTCGGCACCAAGACCGCGACCATGCTCGCGCAGCCTGTCCCAGACAGCGCGGCCGTAATCGGCCGGCACGTTGATCTCGTAGCCGGTCTCGCCGGTGAATGAGACGCGGAACAGCCGGCAGGCAACGCCCATGACGGTGCATTCGGCCACCGACATGTGCTTGAAGGCGTCCGGCGAAATATCCAACCCCTCGACGAAGGGCGCGACGGTCTCCCGCGCTTTCGGCCCCTGCACGGCGATCACCGCCCATTGCTCGGTGACCGAGGTCGTCCAGACTTTCAGATCCGGGAACTCGGTCTGCCGGTAGTCCTCCATCAACTCGAGCACGCGCGGCGCGCCGCCGGTCGTGGTGGTCACGTGATAACGGTCTTCGCCGATCCTGGCGACGATGCCGTCGTCGATGATGAAGCCGGCCTCGTTCAGCATGATCGCATAGCGGCACTTGCCGATGGCCAGGCTTGCCAGCGGCGTCGCATAGATCACGTCGAGGAACTTCGCCGCGTCCGGCCCGACCACCTCGATCTTGCCCAGGGTAGAGGCGTCGAAGAGGCCCGCCGCCTCGCGCACCGTCCGGCATTCGCGGCCGACGGCGGCGTGCATGTCGGCGCCTTTCGGAAAATACCACGCCCGCTTCCAGAGGCTGACGTCCTCGAACACCGCTCCTTCGGCCTCGGCGCTGTCGTGGATCGGCGTCTTCCGGGTCGGATCGAACAGCGGCCCCTTGGCGAAGCCGGCGATGGTGCCGAACGTGACCGGCGTGAACGGCGCGCGAAACGTGGTCAACCCGACCTCTGGCATCGGACGGCTCAGTGCTTCGGCGGCAACGCCGATGCCATGGATGTTCGACGTCTTGCCCTGGTCGGTCGCCATGCCGGTGGTGGTGAAGCGCTTGATGTGCTCGACCGAGCGGAAGCCCTCGGCGACGGCGAAGCGGATGTCCTTGGCCGTCACGTCGTTCTGGAAGTCGATGAAGGCCTTGACGAATTTTCCAGCGCCGGCGGCAGGCGTCGCCCCCGCCATACCGCCGCCGAAGGGCGCTGCCCCCTCGACCGCAACCGCTACCGCTGTTCCGGCCTTGCCGGTCGCCGCGACGCTGCCAGCATTGCGGGCCGATCCGATCGTCTTCGCCAGATCGAAATCGCCCGCCGCCGCGCCGACACTGACGCAAGCCTCGGCCGACTCCGCCGGGACATAGGCCTGGAGCGCCGGATCGAAGGCGAGTTTGCCGCGCGACTGGGAGAACAGATGCACCGAGGGCGTATAGCCGCCCGACATCAGCAGCGCGTCGCAATCGAAGCGACGATTGTCCTGGCCCGAGCGCAGCTCCTCGACAGTGAAGCCCGTAATGCGCCTGGTGCCACGCACGGTCTTGATCTCGTAGCCGGCGAGAACCTCGATCCCGAGCACCCGTGCCTCGGCGGTGATGTCGGCGGGCGGTTCGGCCCGCAAATCGACGATGACCGGCACGGCGACGCCGGCCCGTTTCAGATCGATCGCCGCCGCATAGGCCGCGTCATGGGCGGTGAAGACCGCAACGTGGCGGCCCACCGCGACGCCGAAATGGTTGAGATAGAGCCGCGCCGCCCCGGCCAGCATGATGCCCGGCCGGTCATTGTCGGGAAACACCAGCGGCCGCTCGATCGATCCCGTCGCCAGCACCACATTCTTCGCCCGCACCTGCCACAGCCGTTCACGCGGCAGCGCCGGGTCGGGCTCGGACAAATGGTCGGTGACCTGCTCGGCCAGCGCCAGCATGTTGTGGTTGTAATAGCCGAAGGCCGTCGTGCGCGGCATCAAGCGAACATTGGCCATGCCCGCGAGCCGGGCGACGACGCCGTCGACCCAGTCCATCGCGGCGAGCCCGTCGATGGTCGTATCGCTCTCGCCCTTCAGCCAGCCGCCGAAGCTCGCCCCTTCGTCGCACAGGAGCACGCTCGCGCCCGCCTCACCGGCAGCCAGCGCAGCCGCGAGCCCGGCCGGGCCACCACCCGCGACGAGCACGTCGACATGTTCGAAACGGTTGGCATAATGCTCGGGGTCGGGTTTCTCGGGCGCACGCCCAAGGCCGGCAGCGGCCCGGATATAGGGCTCATAGACCCGGTGCCAGAAGGCCTTCGGCCACATGAAGGTCTTGTAGTAGAAGCCGGCGGTCAGGAAGCGCGAGAATATCCCGTTGGCGCCGCCGATGTCGAAGCCGAGCGAAGGCCAGCGGTTTTGGCTGATAGCTTCGAGCCCGTCATAGAGCGGCTGCATGGTCGCGCGGATATTGGGCTGGCGGCGGGCGTCGTCGCGGCAAATCTCGACCAGCGCGTTCGGCTCTTCCGGACCGGAACCCAGGATGCCGCGCGGCCGATGATATTTGAACGAGCGACCGGTGAGATGCACGCCGTTGGCGAGGAGTGCCGAGGCAAGCGTGTCGCCCTCCAGCCCCACATAGCGTTGGCCGTCGAAGCGGAACTGGATGCGGCGAGCGCTGTTGAGGCGGCCGTGCTCGGGAAGCCGGAAGCGGCTCATCGTCCACCCTCCCCGACATCGGGCTTCGGCGCGCCGGCTTCGTAGAAAGCGAGGAATTTGTCCGACACCGAATGGCGCGCGGCGTTGAAGAAGCGCCCGCAGCCATGGATGTGGCGCCAGCGTTCGAAGACGACGCCGCGATTATTCGTACGCAGGTAGAGCGCCTCGGCGACGGCGCGTCCCGGTTTCCCGTCTGCGGCCGGTCGCGCGATATGCGCTTCGCCGGCGTGGCGGAACTCGAGCTCTGGTCGGTTTTCCTGGCAATAGGGGCAATGGATCAGCAGCATGGAAACGATCCCTGCGGTCAGTGCGCGACGGCGGCGGCTGCCGCCTCGTCGATGAAGCGGCCTGTCTCGAAGCGGTCGAGGCTGAAGGCGGCGTTGATCCTGTGCGGCTCGTCACGGGCGATGGTGTGGGCGAAAACGTGGCCGGAGCCGGGCGTCGCCTTGAAGCCGCCGGTACCCCAGCCGCAATTGACGTAGAGCCCTTTTACCGGCGTCTTCGACAGGATCGGCGAGCGGTCGGGCGTCACGTCGACGATGCCGCCCCAGGAACGCAGCATGCGCATGCGGCGGAACATCGGAAACATCTCCGAAATCGCGTCCACCGTATGGTTGAGGATGTGCAGGCTGCCGGTCTGCGAATAGGACGGATACTGGTCGGTGCCGGCGCCGATGACGAGTTCGCCCTTGTCGGATTGTGAGACATAGGCGTGGACGGTGTTCGACATGACCACGCAGGGAAAGCAGGGCTTGACCGGTTCCGACACCAGCGCCTGCAGCGGAAAGCTCTCGATCGGCATCCGGACGCCGGCCATGTCCATGACCACCGAGGTGTTGCCGGCCGCGACGACGCCGATCTTCCTTGCGCCGATGAAGCCGCGTGTGGTCTCGACGCCGGCCACGGATCCGTCGGCGCTACGCCTTATGCCGGTGACGGCGGTATTCTGGATGACGTGGATACCGCGCGCCGACGCCGCCCGTGCATAGCCCCAGGCGACAGCATCATGGCGAGCGGTGCCGCCGCGCCGCTGCAGCGCGCCGCCCACCACCGGGTAGCGCGTGTCCCTCGAGATATTCAGCGGCGGGCAGTACGCCTTGCACTCTTCCGGCGTCAGCCACTCGTTGTCGACGCCGTTCAACCGGTTGGAGTGGACATGGCGCTTGGCGACCTGCACGTCGTGGACATTGTGCGACAGCATCAGGACGCCGCGCGGGGAAAACATGACGTTGTAGTTGAGGTCCTGGCTCAGCCCTTCCCACAGCTTGACCGCATGGTCGTACATGGCGGCCGACTCGTCGTAGAGATAATTGGAGCGGATGATCGTGGTGTTGCGGCCGGTATTGCCGCCGCCGAGCCAGCCCTTCTCGATCACCGCGATATCGGTGATGCCGTGTTCCTTGGCGAGATAGTAGGCAGTGGCGAGGCCGTGGCCGCCGGCCCCGACGATGACGACCTCGTATTGGCGGCGCGGCTCGGGCGATGCCCACTGCTCACCCCAACCGGAATGGCCGCGCATCGCCTCGCGCGCAATGGCAAAGGCCGAAAATTTCCGCATCTTTCGCCTCGCGTCCTAAAACCTGGCGTCATTCGACGACGGCTCGCTCTGATGTAGCGCTCCGCCGCCGCCTCCGGCAACCCGCCCCGACCCTGGACCTTCAGCGGTCATCGCGTCTTCATCGATGTTTACCGAGGATGGGGCGTCACCATGCTCGAATCGCGACAACCGGTGACGCACAGTCGAAGCAGGTACGGCACACTGCGCCCGCCTGCTTCGACCATTCAAACTGCGTTTCCGGATTAGACCCGGCTGGCGATATGCAATCCTCTTGGGCGCCCGAGGAGACCTCCGAGTGCGCCCACGATCAGACCGAGAGCCAAGGCGACGAATGCCGCGAACGAGGCGGCGGCCACTGCGCGGGCCGCCGCATCAGCGGCGACCCGGGCCTCCCGCTTGGCGCTGTCGTAAGTCTGCTGGAGTTGCTGAAGCCGCTGTTCCGCCTCTGCCAGCGGGACTCCCGCCTGTTGCGCGATGGCCCGGCTCGCGGCCTGACGCTGGTCTTGAGTCGCTTGCTCGCCAAGGCCGGTGAGAACGGTTGCGACCATTGTCGCGCTATCCGGCGCAACCGGCGTCGGCTCGACTGCGGCCGGCAGCCCCTCACCCTCTCCGGCTGGCTCGATCGTGGCCGGCGGCACAGCGCCGGCACGCGGGCGCAACGCCTCGTCCGCCGCGCGGTTCAACGATCTGTCGGACATCGTATCAGGAGACAGCGCGGACGACGCCTGCGCCAAACCCTGGATCGAGCCACCGATCGCACCGAAGGCGGCACCGAGGACGGCCGAGGCGCCGCTGGTCAACAAAAAGACGACCAGAAGCGTCGACGTCGCCCAGGTGACAACGCCATGGAGGATCGCATCGGTTTTGGACGAGCTGCCGGCAAGTCGGCCGGCGGCATAGGCACCGACGAAGAGGCCGGTCAGCACGACGGCGACGGTCCACAGGCCGCCGACGGATGCAAACGTGTTGCCGTCGAAGCTCTCCGCTCCGTTCGGATCGATGGTGGCAAGGCCGATGCCGAGCCCGAGCAAGCCCAGCATGAATTGGATGGCGAGGGCCAACAACGCACCGGCGATGATCGCGCCCCAGGATATCCGCCTGAGGCCGTCCGTCGCGACGACCGCCGCGCGCTCCCGTCTGATCTCGTTCATGTGTTGAATAGCCTCCTGCCAGTGTCTCGCGCGACCGCGCCCCGCTGCCGGGCAGCCGTCGCGCGACACCCTATCATCGAATGCGCGTGAAACCGCGCGGCGGCGGCAAGGTTCCCTTCCCCACCCGCTCGCATCGATATGCTCACGACCGCGGCGAGCACCGGACCTTGTGGCCCCTTCCCAGTCCCTCGACAAAGTCCTTCCAACCTGCTATGGGCCTGCCGGATTTCGCGGAATTGCTTCCAAGTTATCGATCTATTGTTCAAACTACCGCCCACCACACGTCAGAAATGGAACATCCAGTGCTGGTATCTGTCCGCGACAACAACGTCGACCAGGCTCTCCGTGCCCTCAAGAAGAAAATGCAACGCGAGGGAATCTTTCGCGAAATGAAAATGCGCAATTTCTTCGAAAAACCCTCGGAGAAGCGGGCCCGGGAAAAGGCCGAGGCGGTCCGCCGCGCCCGCAAGCTGGCGCGCAAGCAGGCCCAGCGCGAAGGTCTGGCGAGCGGCGGCCGCAGTCACTAGGGCATCGGCGACAATAGCGGCGCGCTGCGCCATTCTTTCGGCGATTTGAGGTTGTAACGGAGGCGGTCGAGGCGCGAGTCTGCCGCCTCTTTGCGTATGGGTCAGCAAGAGTCCATAAGATCAATCCGGGCCATGCGGTCCGGGCCGGTCAGATGGCCGATGACCGGCCTGATTCGTCTCTCGAGGGAATAATTCATCGATGCCGCAGCCTCTGAGCCTTGTCACCCGTGCGTTCGCACGCGGTCCGATTACACGCCCCACGGTGATCGAACCGGGGGGGCGAGTCGCAAAAACAACTTGGCGCACCGCTGCGGTGCTCGGCCTGATGACGGTTCTCGCTGCGTGCCAGTCGACATCGGACGGACCGGCCGTCACGGCGATCGCCCTCGATCAAAATCAGGGGCTTGACCAGAACATCGCCTCGCTGACCCAGACCGTCAGTGCCAATCCCCGCGATCCGGAAGCCCTCAACGTTCGGGGTACGGCCTATGGGCGCGCCGGCAAATACGACGCCGCGATCCAGGATTTCACGACCGCCCTCCAGCTCGACCCGAATTTCTATCAGGCCTACGCCAACCGCGCGCTCGTCTACCGCCAGATCAACCAGCAGGCGAAGGCCGTCCAGGACTACAGCGCGGCACTCCAGATCAATCCGAATTACGATTCGGCTTATATCGGACGCGGCAACGTCTACCGGGTCGCCGGCCGCAATCGTGAGGCGCTCATCGATTTCCAGCGGGCGATCGACCTGAACACCACCGATCCGCGCGCCTATCACAACCGCGGCCTGCTCTATCAAATCGACGGCCAGCACAAACAGGCGATCGAGGATTTTTCGACGGCGATTTCGTTGCAGGCCACAGCGCCCGAGCCCTATTCCGGGCGCGGCGTCTCCTATCTCGCGCTCGGCGACGAGGAAAACGCCTTCACCGATTTCAACACGGCGCTGAAGCTCGACGACAAGAAGGCCGAGTACTGGACCAACCAGGCGCTGGTCTACGAACGCAAAGGCGACCGTGGACGGGCCTTAAAGTCCTATTCCCGTGCCGCGCAGCTCGATCCGAAATACCAGCCGGCCAAGGACGGCATGGCGCGCACCAGAGGCGGCGCCTGAGCCGGATGGGCAACGCCGGCTCGCCGCCCAGCCCGCTCAGAGCGGCTGGCCGCACGTTTACGCGACAACCTCTGGGGCGTCCGAGGCATCGTCCGGAGGACCGGTCAGCGGTCGTCGAGGGCCATCGCCTCTCGCAGCACCTTGACGTGCTCCGGGCCGTGACCCGAGCGATAAGCGTCGGCGATCTCGCCGGACAGGAGTTCGGCCTCGACGTCGCAGTCCCAATAGAGGGTGTGGGTAAAGAAGCGGGTAGCGCCCGGGAACACCGGGTTCGGCCGGCGTATCCGCACGGGACGATCGCGGATGCCGAGGCCCATGCCGGGTTCCGCCTGACTTCCCTCCGCCGCCGGCTTGCCCTGTACCGGACCCGATACGATGTCGCCCCGCCATACCCGGAACGGCGAATGACGGTCGTAGATGTTCGTCCAGCGCGTGGCGGCGAACATGGCCGCGTGGTGAGGAAGACCGTCAGGCGCAACTTTTGCCACATTTCTCGCATGCGCGCCGTCGTCGCCTGGTTGGTATCGAAAATCGCATGTACCTGGTCCATTCGACAACGGCGGCGACGTCGCAATCTGCCGTTCCTCAACGAGCTTCTGGAGGCGATCCACATCCCGCGCGAGCAGAAATTCGGCATGGGTCAACGGACAGCCCAGGGTGATAAAATCGCTGATCCGCCAAGTAAGCGGACCGTCATCGGAAGAGGCCGCGCTCTCAGCGGCCATGGCTCGCGAAACCGCGCGCTGTAATTCTCGATAGGTCGAAAGCACGGCCTCATCGTGCAGGTCCGGTCCTGTCTCCAGAAACGTAACAAGATCTCCGAGCGCACTGTGGACGGGTTGTTCCATCGGACGGTCACGGCTCGGGCCAGCCTCCAACCAGAAAAGCCGGAGAAGATCATAAGCGATGATCGAGCCCAGGCTGTGGCCCACGACGACGATGCGCTCATATCGTTCGGGCTCCTCGAGTCCCTTTTGGTCCGACTCGCCCGCCCCCTCGCCTTCCTTCGGCGTCGCCGGCGGGGCTTCGCGGTGAAGCGCCCGCAATAGAGCAAGCCCCCGCTCGCGGATTTCCCGCCGCTTTTGCACCGTATCGGGTTCAGACCGCACGTAGCGAGCCACATCGCCGAGATACGGCACGACGAGCTGATGGACGAGGATGCCGATCGCACTCGACAGCAGGAGCATGACCACGCTCACGGTCAAGATCGACTGCCAGGGTAGAAGAAATCCAATGCCCACGAAGGCAAAGGCGGCAGCCAGTAGGATAAAGCCCCCAGACAAAACCGTCCTGCGCTTCTCCCGCAAGAGTCGTTTCGCCAGGACATAAAAAAGTCCGCCGGACACGACCGCGCCCACGACGACCCCGGTCTCGGTCTTCGTCGTCCAGCCGGCTTCCGCAGAGGAGCCATTTGCAACGTCGACTGTCGTTTTCACCAGCCCAGAACTGAACACGCCGAACAGACCCTCGGCCGCCAAGGCGACCGTCAGGAGCGTGACTACCCACAGCCACACCCACGCCCACCACACATCGCTCGGCACGTGGTGCGGCCAGCGCAACAGCAGTCCAAAGATCCAGGCCCGCAGGTGCTGCAGGGTCGTTCCCTGCATGATGTCGGCCCAGTAGAATTCGTAAAAGTCTGTCCGCACACCATTGTCGGCCGAGGTGGTGATGCGGGACAGTTCGGCCGATCCGGTACGGGAATCGGGCACGACCCAGTACTTCCTGCATTCACCCGCCTTCCTCCGGTCGGCGACCCACACCGCTTCAACGAAGGAGCGCAACGTCGCCATCGGCCGTTGCTCGCCCATGCCATGGATGACCACCACTGCCTGCCGATGTTTCGCCGCCCCGGCCTCTTCCGTCGCGTCCGTCATTCGAGCCACCCCGCATATTCTTACGTTAGGTAATCATGATTTTGCGCGCCCGGCAATCGCCCGGGCAGCGGATTTGGCCCGGGCTGCCCCGAAAAGACCACATCCCGGGCACGGAACCTCCCGCCCTCCCGGGACTTCCTTCCCCCGAAGTGGATAACCCACGAAAGGACCATCCCATGAAAACCATTTTATCCTCGCTGGCGCTTGCCGCCGCCTTCGCCACGACCCCGCTGCTTGCCTCGGGCGCATCGGCCGAGACCAAGGTCGGCGTCCTTGGCTGCAACAGCGACGGCTCGACCGGTTTCATCGTCGGCTCGACCGACAACCTGGTCTGCGAATTCACGCCCGCGGAAGGCGGCGCGCCTGAACTCTATGCGGCGACGCTCGACAAGTTCGGCCTCGACGTCGGCGTCACCGGCCGCACCGTGATGACCTGGGCGGTCGTCTCGGCGGACGGCACCCTGTACACCCCCAACAGCCTGGCCGGCACCTATGTCGGTGCGACGGCTGACGCGTCCGTCGTTGTCGGCGGCGGGGCCAGCGTTCTCGTCGGCGGCAACAACGACAGCTTTTCGCTGCAGCCGGTGAGCGTGCAGGCCCAGGAAGGCATCAACGCAGCCATCGGCGTGGCGAAGTTCACGCTCGCGCCCGCCGTTGCCGTGGCCACGCCGCCGGCCGCCGTGGTCGTCGTTCCGCAGCCGAAATAACGCGGTCGTCGCTAACGCCGCCGCAGAAACGAAAAAGGCCTGCCACACCCGGCAGGCCTTTTTCATGACAGGGAAACAGCGGGGACGATGCCCTCGGCCGATCGGCGTTGGTGGTCAGTCGGCAAGCGCCTTGACGATGTCCTCGACCATCTTCTTGGCGTCGGAGAACAGCATCATGGTGTTGTCCTTGTAGAACAACGTATTGTCGATGCCGGCATAGCCCGAAGCTAGCGAACGCTTGATGAACAGGCAGGTCTTTGCCTGATCGACATTGAGGATCGGCATGCCGTAGATCGGCGAGGCCTTGTCGTCGCGCGCCGACGGGTTGGTCACGTCGTTGGCGCCAATGACGAAGGCGACGTCGGTCTGGGCGAATTCCGAATTGATGTCCTCGAGCTCGAACACGTCGTCATAGGGCACGTTGGCTTCAGCCAGGAGAACGTTCATGTGCCCCGGCATGCGGCCCGCCACCGGATGGATGGCGTATTTGACCTCGACGCCCTCGTCCTTGAGCTTGTCCACCATCTCGCGCAGCGCGTGCTGAGCCTGCGCCACCGCCATGCCATAGCCCGGCACGATGATGACCCGGCCGGCGTTCTTCATCAGATACGCCGCGTCCTCGGCCGAACCCTGCTTGACCGTGCGATCGCCGAGATCGTCGACGCCCGCCGGCCCGCTCTCACCCCCAAAGCCACCGAGAATGACCGAAATGAAGGACCGGTTCATGCCCTTGCACATGATGTAGGAGAGGATCGCGCCGGAAGATCCGACCAGCGCGCCGGTGATGATCAATGCCAAATTTTGCAACGTAAACCCGATACCGGCGGCTGCCCAACCCGAATAGGAGTTCAGCATCGAGACGACGACCGGCATGTCGGCGCCGCCGATCGGAACGATCAGCAACACGCCGAGCGCCAGCGCGACGATAACGATGAGCCAGAACAGCACGTGGCTCTGGGTGATCGCGAAGGCCACGACCAAGGCGACCATCGCCACGCCAAGGGCGATGTTGATGACGTGGCGTTGCGGCAGCATGATCGGCTTGCCGCTCATGCGTCCGTCGAGCTTCAGGAAGGCGATGATCGAGCCGGTGAAGGTGATAGCGCCGATGGCGACGCCGATCGACATTTCCACCAGTGCCTGGGCATGGATGTCGCCAACCGTGCCGATGCCGATGGCTTCCGGCGCGTAGAGCGCCGCGGCGGCGACCATCACGGCCGCCAAGCCGACGAGGCTGTGGAAGGCTGCGACGAGCTGCGGCATCGCCGTCATCGGGATGCGCTTGGCGGTCACCGCGCCGACGCCGCCGCCAATGGCGATGCCGAGGACGATCAGCACCAGCCCGCCGAAGGACGGGCCGGCCAGAAGCAGCGTGGTGAGGATGGCGATCCCCATGCCCACCATGCCGTACAGATTGCCCTGGCGGCTGGTGGTCGGGTGCGACAGGCCCCTCAGCGCCAGGATGAACAGGACGCCGGAGACGAGATAAAGGAAGGCGGCAAAATTCTCGGACATGATCTGCTACCGCCTCACTTCTCTTTTTTCTTGTACATTGCCAGCATGCGCTGGGTGACGAGGAAGCCGCCGAAGATGTTCACCGAAGCCAGAACCAGCCCGATGAATCCGAAGGTCGTGGCCATTCCCGACGCCGAGATGCCGACGGCCAGAAGCGCGCCGACGATGATCACCGAGGAGATGGCGTTGGTCACCGACATCAACGGCGTGTGCAGCGCCGGGGTCACCGACCAGACGACGTAGTAGCCGACGAAGATCGCCAGCACGAAGATCGCCAGATGGAAGACGAAGGGGTCGATTCCGGTCGCTGCGCCGACCGCTTCAGTGATGCCGGAGCTCATCAGCCCTTCCACACCGGAGCGGGCCTCGCGAATGGCGGCACCAGCCTCGTTCAGCTGCTGCAGCGTGTTGCGAATGGTCTCGTTTTCCATCACGCCTCTCCCTTGGCCGTCTCGGCTGCGCCGTTATCGCCGGAGCCCGCGGCCGGCTCCTTGGCGAAATTCGGATGCACCACCTTGCCGTCGCGCGTCAGCAGCGTCGCCTGCACCAGCGGATCCTCGAAATCGATCTTCAGTGCCTTGGTTTCCTTGTCGATCATCGTCTCCAGGAAACTCGAAAGGTTCTTGGCGTAGAGCAGCGACGCACTGGCGGCGATCCGGCCCGGAACGTTGAGATGGCCGACGATCTTCGCCGGCCCCATCTGCACGACCTTGCCGGCTTCGGCGCCCTCGACATTGCCGCCGCGCTCGACGGCGAGGTCGACCACAATCGAACCCGGCTTCATCGATTCGACCATCGCCTTGGAGACCAGCCGAGGCGCTGGCCGGCCAGGAATCAGGGCGGTGGTGATGACGATGTCCTGTTTGGCGATGTGCGACGCGACGAGTTCGGCCTGTTTGGCCTGATACTCTTTCGACATCTCCTTGGCGTAACCGCCGGCCGTCTCCGCCGCCTTGAACTCCTCGTCCTCGACCGCGATGAATTTGCCGCCGAGCGACTCGACCTGTTCTTTTGCAGCGGGCCGCACATCCGTCGCGGTCACCGCGGCGCCGAGACGCTTGGCCGTGGCGATCGCCTGGAGACCGGCAACGCCGGCGCCCATGACGAAGACGCGCGCGGCGGGAACGGTCCCGGCCGCGGTCATCATCATCGGAAACGCCCGGTCGAATTCATACGCCGCGTCGACCACGGCCTGGTATCCGGCGAGATTGGCCTGGGACGACAGGATGTCCATGGATTGCGCGCGGGTGATGCGCGGCATGAATTCCATGGCGAAGGCGAGGATGCCGGCCTCGGCCATCGCCTTGACCTCCTCGTCGCGACCATAGGGGTCCATCGTCGCGATCACCACCGCGCCCGATTTATAGGTCTTCAGTTCAACGGGCGAAGGCCGGCGCACCTTGAGAACGATATCGGCATTGGAGGCGTCCTTCGCCGTGCCGATCGCGGCGCCAGCCGCCTTGAACGCATCGTCGGTGACGCGCGAGCGCTCCCCGGCCCCCGCTTCCACGGTGACGTTGGCGCCCAGACCCGTCAGCTTCTTCACGGTATCGGGCGACGCCGCGACCCGGGATTCCCCGTCGTCGCGTTCCATTGGCACGAACAATTTCAACTTGGAACGCCTCCCCTCAAACCTTTAGCGCCCTGCGTCCATCCGGATGCGCAAAGGCCGCTTCATGTCGAATCGCTGGATGATTCTATCCGACGATCTTATCCGAAAATCGGTTGCAATCACCGGGTGCATCTTATGGCCACGCTTGGCATGGCCATAAATTCCTGCCGTCTCTCCCGCCGGCAGGCCGCCTATCGAGCGACGAAATAGGCGATCGCCAGGAGCACGACAAAGCTCAGGATACCGCCGAGAAACCCGCCGCCCAGCATCAGGCCCACGGTCATGCCGACGAGAATGGCGACCGAGACGATCGTGCCCCATTTGAACATCGCGAGAAACAGAGCATAGGTCCGCTCGTGCTCCGGATAGTCCATATCGGCCGGATTGGTGGTGTCGTAATTCGGCAGTTCGGCCACGTGACGGCTCCCTTGTCGTCCTGTTTCTTCGGCACATACACGATATCGCGCGGAACTGGCAATGCCGCACGGACGCCTCATTCCAGCGATGCGACCATGTGAAAGCGGCTGCGGCCACGGTGGCAGCCCCGTGGAACGTCACTTGTGTACGGCGTCGGGCGCGCTGCTTGGCCGCGCCCGCGTTCAGGAGATGCGGGCGCGCGTGAATCTACCAATCCGCTCAGTGAACGGCGCCTTCACCATCGATCACCGCCGCGGCGTCGGAAAAACCGAATCCGGCCCGCACCATCGCCGCTACGTCACGGTCGCGCCTCTCGGTGCGCTCCCGCAGACGGTACGGACCAAGCCGCCGCCGCTTCGCGTAGGCGGCAGCCGCGTCGCGTTCGCTGGTGTCGTCCTTGGCCAGCAGCATCTCGACGAGGTCGCGGCCGACGCCCTTTTCCGAGAGCTTCGCAGCCGCCATGCGCTTGGACGTCCCGCGCCGGCGCAGGCTCGCCAGGCGCGCCTCCGCGAACGCCTGGTCGTCGACGAGTTTCAACTCGACGAAGCGGGCTACCGTCGCGTCGATGAGATCGCCATAGACGGCGGGGTCCTCGCCAAGTGCATGGGAACGCCGCATCACCTTGCGCTCCAACACCCGGCGCAAATTTGCCGTGGTCGAGGCATAGCGTTCGAGATAATGCGCCGCCGCCCGGAATAGCCATTCGGGCGTGACCGGCTTCGGCTTGAAAGGCCGCTTGTCCATGCCGTTTCTATACGAAGCCCGGCTGTTCTGGCGCAATGGGTCTGGCGCACCCGCATCGTTCTAAAAGGGAGAAGCGATTTTCGGATGAAAGGTGCCGCCCGTCAAAGACGACAGCGCCGCTCCGAGCTTCCCGGACAGGGGGCTAGGCGCGGCGCACCGTGACTTCAGGCGATGGCTGAATTTCTGCTTCGTTCAGCGCGAATTACCAGCCGCGTGCAGACCGGATTTTTCGGCCGCGTCGAGGCGCCGCAATTGCTCGCGCAGCGGTGCCGGTATGCGTTCGCAGACGACGAATGTGGGGAGATTCCGCAAATGGCGCGAAACCTCTGCCTGGCGACGTCGATTGACGATCGTTCTTGCCAGTTCAGACATTGAAATACCTTTCCCCTGCCGGATATGACTGGGTTGTGTTGCTGACTAAACAACTCCCAAACGCCGCAAAAGTTCCGAAACGCCGCCGAAAACGTCCTTGCGACGCAACGTCACATCCGCGAAGTGGCCGAAACGGCATTCCGCCGCTCGCGCGAATGCAAACCTGCGGGTCGAGATCGACAGAAACGGCCGTCTCTGCGTAAGGTTCAGCTTGCATGATCGCGGATGATCATGCGGGCTTCCCGCCGACTTTGCTTGAGTCGCGACATCATCCGAAACGGCAATGGGCACCTGCATGACGTCCTTGTCCCGCCGACATCAGACCTTTCAGGACCTCCATCAGGCGGGCTGTTTCGTCATACCCAATCCTTGGGATGCCGGTTCGGCCCGCATGATGGCCGCTGCGGGCGCCAAGGCACTCGCCACCACGTCGGCCGGCTTCGCCTTCACGCTCGGCCGGCCAGACATGGGCCATGTGACGCGCGACGAGGCGCTCGCCCATGCCGAAACGATCGTCGCGGCGTCCGACCTGCCGGTCTCGGGCGATCTCGAAAACGGCTTTGCCGACGATCCCGGCGACGTCGCCCAAACGGTTCGTCTGGCTGCCGAGGCCGGCCTGTCGGGCGGCTCCATCGAGGATACGCGGATGGCGCCGGGAAACCCCGCCTACCCGTTCGACCTCGCCGTCGACCGCATCCGCGCCGCGGCCTCGGCCGTCTCCGCGCTGGGCCGCCCCTTCGTCCTGTGCGCCCGTGCGGACGGCGTGATGAACGGCAGTTACGACCTCGACGAGGCGATCCGCCGCATAAAGGCTTTCGAGACGGCGGGCGCCGATCTTCTCTACGTCCCGGCGCCGCCCGGGATCGATGAACTGCGCCGGGTGCTCGGTGCCGTGTCGAAGCCGGTCAACGCACTCGCGGCCGGACTGCTGCAGCGTCTCTCCGTCGCCGAATTCGCCGCGCTCGGCGTCCGCCGCATTTCGCTCGGCTCGACGCTTGCCCGCGTCACCCATGCGGCGATCCGCGATTGCATGCGCGAAATCGTCACAGAGGGCCGTTTCGCCGGCCTGGAAGCGGCCGTCGCCGGGGCGGAGATCGATGCGATGCTCAAGGCGGGCGCCGGCGAGACCGACGCGATCTGACAGGGCGGGAGAACCAGCACGTCGCGGATATGCTCGTCCGCCCCCTACTCCGCCGCCTCAGCCACGCGCTCCACCCCCATAAACGCGGCCTCGGCCTCCTTACGCCGCGTTTGGGCCTCTACCGCGAAGCTCCGGCGAACGATGCCGAACCCCTTGAGCGTCTCCGGCCAGCGCGCCAATGCCACAGCCGCTTCGTAATTGCCCGACGACAGCCTCGCCAGGATGCGATCGAGGCTTGCTTCGTAGAGCGCCCGGTCGGTGCGCTCGGCCCTGCGCTCGGCGGAGAAACGGAACGGATCGAAGGGCGTCCCGCGCAGCCGCTTCATCGCCGCCAGGAGCTTGAAGCCGATCATCATCCTCGGGCCAAAGGCGCGTTTTTTCGGCCGGCCGTTCGGCCCGTCCTCGCCCATGATCGGCGGCGCCAGATGGAACTCCAGCCGGTCGTATCCAGAGAACCGCTCGCCGAGTTGCGCGGCGAAGCCGCCATCGGTGTAAAGCCGCGCCACCTCGTATTCGTCCTTGACGGCCATCATCCGATAGAGCTGCCGCGCCGCCGCGTCCGTCAGTTCACTGCGGTTCGGCGTGACCTTGGCCTCGGCGGCCCGGATCGCCGCGACGCGGTTTCGATAGATCTCGGCATAGGCGTCGTTCTGATAGGCGGCGAGTTCCTTTTCCCGCCGCGCGATCGCTTCGTCCAGGGTTTCGGAAAGCCGCCTGTGGTCGAGTCCGGACGACGCCGCGTACTCGGCCTCGGTCGCCGGGCTGTTCGCCGGATCGTAAGCAATCGCCCGCCCCCATTCAAACGCGTCGAGATTGGCCTCCACCGCGACGCCGTTCATCTCCAGCGCCCGTCGGATCGCGGCGCGCGAAACCGGCAGCGCGCCGGTCTGCCAGGCCAAGCCCAGCATGAGCATGTTGGCAAATATGGCGTCGCCGAACAGCGCGACCGCGATCTTGTCGGCATCCGCCACATGGGTGCGCTCAGTGCCAGCCGCCTCGCTCAAGGCCGTCAGCAGCCGCCGCGTCGGAAACGAGAAATCGACATTGTGGGTGAATTCACCGGACAGCGTCTCGTGGCTGTTGACGACCACGTCGGTCGCCCCCCGGCTGATCGCCGAGCGGACCTTGGCGGACGCGGCCGTCACCATGTCGCAGCCGATGATCAGCCGCGCGTCGCCCGCCGCGATCCGGATCGACTTGACGTCGTCCGGGGTCGGCGCGATCCGCACATGGCTCATCACTGCCCCGCCCTTTTGCGCCAGCCCAGCCATGTCGATGATGCCGGCGCCCTTGCCGTCGAGATGCGCTGCCATGCCGATGATCGCGCCGATGGTGACGACGCCGGTGCCGCCGACACCGGTGATGATCACCCCCATCGATCGATCGAGTTCGGCGAAAGCGGGCTCCGGCACGTCGGGAGCGGCGGCCTTGCGACGCTCGCCCTTCTGCAACTGGCCGCCGTGGACCGTCACGAAGGACGGGCAGAACCCCTCAAGGCAGGAGAAATCCTTGTTGCAGGCCGACTGGTCGATCTGCCGTTTGCGGCCAAACTCGGTTTCGACCGCCGTCACCGCGACGCAATTGGACTGGACGCCGCAATCGCCGCAGCCTTCGCAGACCCGCTCGTTGATGACGACGCGCCGGTTCGGATCGGGAAATTTGCCGCGCTTGCGGCGGCGGCGCTTTTCGGCGGCACAGGTCTGGTCGTAGATCAGCACCGTCAGCCCCTCGGTCGCGGCCAGGTCGCGCTGCACCGCATCGAGGTCGGAGCGGTGATGGATCGTCGCACTCGCCGGCAGTCGCGGATCGCCCCGGTGCTTGTCGGGATCGTCGGAGACAATCGCAAGCTTCCTGGCGCCCTCGCCGGTTATCTGATTGGCGATCGCCGCGACGGTCAGCCCGCCCTCATGCGGCTGCCCGCCGGTCATCGCGACGGCGTCGTTATAAAGGATCTTGTAGGTGATGGTGGCGCCAGAGGCCGCCGCCGCCCGCAGCGCCAGCGCGCCGGAATGGTTGTAGGTGCCGTCGCCGAGATTCTGGAAAACGTGGCCGCGGGTAGAGAAATGGTGCTCGCCGACCCAATTGGCGCCCTCGCCGCCCATCTGGGTGAAGCCTTCCGTCGCGCGATCCATCCACAGCGCCATGTAGCTGCAGCCGATACCGGCATAGGCGCGCGATCCCTCCGGCACCCGCGTCGAGGTGTTATGCGGACAGCCGGCGCAGAAATACGGCGTGCGGACGGCGATCTCGGACATCTTCGCGGACGTGCTGGTCAGGGTTTGGAGGCTTGCGACCCGCGCGACGAGTTGCTCTTGCGGCGTGCGGGCGAGGACCCGGCGGCCGATCGCGACGGCGATGTCGTTGGAGTCGAGCGATGCCTTCGGCGAAAACAGCGTCGCACCCTGTTCGTCGACTTTGCCGACAATCGCGGGTGCATTGGCCGTGCCGTAGAGAATTTCCTTGATCTGCGGCTCGACCAGGCCGCGCTTTTCCTCGACCACGATCACCTGCTCGAGCCCGTCGGCGAAACGGCGGATAAAATCGGCGTCGAGCGGCCAGGGAACGCCGATCTTGCCGAGCCTGATGCCGAAATTTGCCGCCGCGACCTTGTCGATCCCGAGGCTCGACAGCGCCTGCTCGACGTCGAGCCAGGATTTGCCCAGCGACAGAATGCCGATCTTCGGGCTCCGCCCCCCCGAATGGGCGATCCGGTCGAGCCGGTTCGCGGCGAGAAACGCGCGCGCGGCCGGCAGCTTGAAGTCGTGGAGCAGCGCCTCCTGCTCCAGCGGGTGGGCTGCACGGCGGATATTGAGACCGCCCGGCGGCATGGCGAAGTCGGGCAGGCTGACGGCGACGCGATCGAAATCGGAGCGCACCGTTGCGGTCGATTCGATGTTGTCCTTGACGCATTTCATCGCCGTCCACAGGCCCGAGAAGCGCGACAGGGCGAAGGCAATGAGGCCGTAGTCGAGGATTTCCTGGACGCCGGCCGGGTTGAAGATCGGGATCATCGCGTCGACGAAGGCGAACTCCGACTGATGCGCCGTGGTCGAGGATTCGCAGGTGTGATCGTCGCCCATCAGCGCGAGGACGCCGCCGTTCCTCGACGTACCTGCCAGATTGGCGTGGCGGAACGCATCGCCGGACCGGTCGACGCCCGGCCCCTTACCGTACCAGATGCCGAAAACGCCGTCGTGGCGACCCTCACCGCGGATTTCGGCCTGCTGCGTGCCCCATAGTGCCGTCGCTGCCAGATCCTCGTTCAAACCCGGCTCGAAGACGATCTTGTGCCGCTCGAGCACTGCTTTCGCGCGGGCGAACTGCTGGTCGAGGCCGCCGAGCGGCGAACCGCGGTAGCCGGTGACGTAGGCCGCCGTATCGAGCCCGGCGAGCCGGTCGCGCTCCGCCTGCATCAGCGCCAGACGCACGATCGCCTGCGTCCCGGAGAGGAAAACGTTCGGAACGGTGAGATCATACTTGTCGTCGAGCGAAACCGAGCGGTCGATCATGGAGCGAATGTCCTCCCAAGGAGGATGCGAGCCACGCCTGCGGCCGTCATCCCAAGCGCTTTGTCTTCCTTACCGTTTTGAGGCGCGAGGGGGCCGACGTCAAAGGTTTTTCCTCACGTTCCCGTGACGAACCGGCTGTGGCGCGCAACGATCCTACTCCTCGACGCGGTGACCGTGGCTGTCCGGTGGAGGTGAAGCGCGGCGCGACGCGGCTCGCGCCCTTGCACAAGGCCCCGAAATTACTTAACCACGACCGACTTCCCGGCGCCGGAACTGCTGGCCCGAACTTGCGGATCGCGGCGCCATCGGCGCTGTCCGGAACGGGATGACATGGCGTTCTTCGCCGCGTTCGAACCGCGAGCGCGACCGAAGCATCCGGGGGCACCAGGGGAGGATCGTGCCGGATGTCGGCTCTCATGGCTTTTTCGCGCGGCATCGACTGGCTGACGACCTTTCTTGGTCGCGCCGTCTCTTGGCTCATCCTCGTCGCGGTTCTCGTCAGCGCCGGCAACGCCGTCATGCGCAAGGCATTCGACATGAGCTCCAACGCCTGGCTCGAACTGCAATGGTACCTGTTCGGTGCGGTTTTCCTCCTGGCCGCGGCCTGGACGCTCAAGGTCAACGAGCATGTGCGCATCGACGTCGTCGCGGCGCATCTGTCGAAACGAACGCGCGACTGGATCGATCTGGTCTGCCACGTCCTGTTCCTGCTGCCTTTCGCCGGGCTGATGGTCTATCTCGCCATTCCTTACGTCCAGCTCTCCTACCGCCAGCAGGAGGTGTCGGCGAATGCCGGCGGACTGATCATCTGGCCGGCCAAGGCGCTGATTCTCGCGGGCTTCATTCTCCTTCTCGCCCAGGCGCTCTCCGAGATCATCAAACGGATCGCCGTCCTCCGCGGCGTAATCGAGGAACCATCGCCACACCACGATCTACCGCCCGCTGTCGAGGATGTTCTCGAGATGGAAGACGAAGGAATCCAGGCCACTCGCGACGACCAGCGGGTGCGGCGCGATGATTGAGTTTCTCGCGCACAACCTCGCGCCGATCATGTTCGTCAGCGTTATGGCGATGCTGCTGCTCGGTTACCCGGTCGCCTTCACCCTCGCCGCGGGCGGCCTGTTCTACTTCGTCATCGGTGTCGAGTTCTCCGAACTGTCGCCGCAGATCACGCTGTTCTGGACCCTGCTCGGCGCGCAGCCGGATCGGGTCTTCGGGATCATGTCGAACGACACCCTTTTGGCCGTGCCGTTCTTCACCTTCATGGGATTGGTTCTCGAACGCTCGCGCATGGCCGAGGATCTGCTGGAGACGATCGGGCAACTCTTCGGCCCGGTGCGCGGCGGCCTCGGTTACGCCGCGGTCCTCGTCGGCGCGCTGCTGGCCGCCACCACCGGCGTCGTCGCCGCCTCTGTCATCGCCATGGGGCTGATCTCGCTGCCGATCATGCTGCGCTACGGCTACGACCGGTCCTTCGCCACCGGGACGATCGCCGCCTCCGGCACGCTCGCGCAGATCGTGCCGCCGTCGCTGGTGCTCATCGTCATGGCCGACCAGCTCGGTCGCTCGGTCGGAGACATGTATGTCGGCGCGCTCTATCCGGCGCTGCTGATGATCGGGCTGTATCTTCTCTACACTTTCGCGGTGACGATCATGCGGCCTGACGCAGCACCGGCACTCCCGCCTGAGGCGCGCACACTCGGTGGCGGCGTCTGGTCGCTGATCGCCATTCTGCTCGCGGCGGTCATCATTACCGTCGTGACCTGGTACACGGTCTTCGCCGGTTTTCGCGACGAAGTCCGCGATGTCTGGGCGGTGACGACGGGTGTCGGCGTCGCCTACGCCGTCGCGCTGTTGAACCGCGCTTTCGGCCTCGGCCTGTTGTCGCGGCTGGCCCAGCAGGTGGTCATCGTGCTGATTCCGCCGCTGGCGCTGATCTTTCTCGTTCTCGGCACCATCTTTCTCGGCATCGCCACCCCGACCGAGGGCGGCGCGATGGGCGCGACCGGCGCACTGGCCATGGCTTTCAGCAAGGGTCGGCTCACGCTCAAGGTTCTGACGCAGGCACTGGAGTCCACGGCCAAGCTATCCGCATTCGTCCTCTTCATTCTGATCGGGGCGCGCGTCTTCGGCCTGACCTTTTACGGCATCAACGGCAATATCTGGATCGAGGAGTTGCTGCTGGCGATCCCCGGCGACGAATACGGCTTCCTGATCGCCGTCTCGATCCTTATCTTCATTCTCGGCTGCTTCCTCGATTTCTTCGAGATCGCCTTCATCCTGATCCCCTTGCTCGCTCCCGTCGCGGAGACGCTCGGCATCGACCTGATCTGGTTCGGCGTGCTGATCGGCATCAACCTGCAGACCTCCTTCCTGACGCCGCCCTTCGGCTTCTCGCTGTTCTATCTGCGCTCGATCGCGCCATCCGGCGCATGGTTCGACAAGGTCTCCGGCCGCACTATCGACGGGGTGAGTACCCCGGCGATCTACAAGGGGGCGCTGCCGTTCATCCTCATCAACGCGTTGATGATTGCCATCGTCATGGCGTTTCCGGGGTTGGTCACGCGGTACAAGGGAGACGTCAGGCCGCCGATGGACCCGGCGGAATTCCGCCTGCAAATTCCCACTTTCGGCGGCGAAGGAGGCATGAGTCTGCCTCCGCTCGGCGGCAACTCGGGGTCGGGGCAGTCCAACAATGCGTTCGGCCTGCCGCCGCTCGGATTGCCCGGCACCGCCTCAGGGACGGCGTCGGCGCCCGACGCGACCGCCCCCGCGCCGCCGACCGAAGGAAACGCACCTGTCGATCTGTCGCAACCGCCCGCGTTCCAATAGGTCTGTCGGCGGGACAGCGGACAAGGAAAAGGCCCGGGACGGTTTGTCGTCCCGGGCCTATTTTCGACAGCGTGAACACCACCGGCACCAACCGGCGGCGACAGTCCCGCCCCGGGGTCGTGCTAGAAATCCATTTGCACGGAGGCCTGCAGCCGGACAGCGTCGTCGTTGGCGCCGCTGGCATCCTGCCGATCGCCCCAGATCACTTCGCCCCCATAGGTGATACCCTCGATCGGCTTCCAGAACAGCGAGCCATGCACGGTGTCGACGCTCTCCAGATCGGTGGGCGCGAAGGTGTCCATGAACTCCGTGCGGCCGAAGACGAGGCCGGCGGAAAGCTGCTCCGTCAACTGCTGGCTGAGGCCGGCGGTGACGCCATAGGCTTCGATCGTGTTCACGTTACCGGCCGCGTCGACGAAGGCGTCCTGCCCGAAGCCGTTGACGAGGTAGCGTCCGACGCCATCCCCATAAGTAAACGAGCCCAGCAGCTTGCCGCCCTCCCAAATACCCGCGTTGCCGGACACATTGACGCCTCAGCCAAGCTCGTCGTCGCCGATGCTGTTCGGCGAACCGAGATAGCGGCCGACGCCGGCCAACTTGATCAGCCCCCAGTCGTCGGCATAGGTCAGCGCGGCGGTAACGTCTGGCGCGACATCGACGCCGGCGCGAATACCGAGATTGATGCTTTCGGAAATCGGCCCCGCCGCGTTGCGGCCGCTGAATTCGGAGTTCTCCACCGAAGCGGAAAATTTCAGCCTATCGTAGATCGGCGTCGTATAACGAAACTGAGCCTGGCGGATGAAAGGAATACCGGCAGGACCGTTGAAGTCGACAGTCGTCGGGTAGCTTTCGATCGGCATGAAATTGCTCCAGGTCTGGCCGACCAGAACCGGACCGACGGTGCCATAGGCATGGCGCAACCGGAACGGGCTCGAATTGGAGAACACCTCGTTGCCTCCACCGCCGAAGAAATCGCCTTCCACATGGGTCTTCAGCGGCCCCCAGGCGGTCGGCGTACTGGTCTTGACGGCAAGCCGGCTCTGACGGGCATGGGCCCGGAAGCGCTGCTCGTCGGGCCCCGACGTGGAGATGGCTTCGGGGACGAACACGTCGCCGGTGGCTTCGTCGACGTCATAGATGAAATCGCCTTTGACATAGCCGGAGATCTCGACCTCGGTGTCGGTGCCGGGCAACAGGAAGGTGCCCAGCTTGCTGCCCGGCCTGAAGCCTGCGCTCTTGTTGGCTTCGACGTCCTTTCGGGTCCCCGCCTGCTGCGTCTCCAGCTGCTCGATCCGCTTGGCCATCGTCGCCATCTGCGCCCGCATGGCGCGGATCTCGTCGGCGCTGCCCGCCGCGGCCGTTTGCATGGGAAACAGCGCGAACAGCGCTGCCGCGGCAACGGATGTTCTCGCCCAGGTCATGATCCCTCTCGTCTCGTCCTTCGTCTGGCCGTACATTGGAATTTCCCTTCCCCTCCGATTGACGCCGACAACGGCCAAGCGACCGATTTCGCAGCGAAACCGAGCCTAGGAACGGAGGATCGATGTCGTCTTTGCCCGCAGGCGACAAAGTCATTGTCTTGTCGCGCCAGACGCCACAGCCGTAACCGCCCGCTCGACGCTGCGATCAAAATGCAACACGGTCGTGTGAGCGGCATCCGATCGGCGCTTACGGTGTGTTAGCTTCGGACGATCGGAGTTCGCGACGGCAATGGATGCAGATCGCGGGAGGGCTGGCCCATGTCTCGTGTGGTATTCGATTCGTCACAGGTCGAACCTCGGCGACAATTCGAGCTTTTCTACCAGAACGTCCGCAGCAACGTGATCTGTGTGACGCCGGAGAGGCTGGACAGTGCGGAGGGTTTTCGCACGCGCGTGCTGTCGCACCGATGCGGAGCGAAGTCAGCGCATGTCATCGAAGCGCCGAGCCACTCGGCCAGCCGGACCCGTTCCGACATCAGGAGCTTCGATCCGGAAGAAATCCATGTCAGTTATATGGTCACGGGAGGTCGCCGGATCGTGTTCGACGACATCGACGCGGTGATTCCGCCAGGCCGGCTGTTCGCCGCCGACAGCCGCGCGCCGTTTCATCTCGGGCGCACCGGCGAGGACTACCGGGGTGTCAAGCTGGCCTTGCCGCTTGCCGACATGAAACCGAACGATTACCAGCGCTGCCGTTTGGCACCCGAGCGGCTGAAGGCACACCGTCTGCACGACGTGCTGTGTTCGACCTTCCGCGCCTTGGACGGCAGCTTTGCCACAGCCGGCGACGCCGAACTGTCGCTGCTCGTCAGCGTCGCGGAATGCCTCGTATCGGTCATTCTGCGAGACGATCGTCCCGATTCCATCGACGACCGCTGGGCGGTCGCCTTTCGGATCATCGAGCTGGAAATCGATCGATCGCTGGCCGATGCCGAGTTCGGCCTGTCCCGTATTTCCCGGCGCCTCGGCTTGTCGAGTCGCTATGTCCAGCGGGTGATGCTGCGCCACGACACGGCGTTTTCGACGATGCTACGTGAACGGCGCATGGATTTCGCTCGTGGCCTTCTCTCCGACACTAACCGAAGCATCGAAGCGATCGCGTCTGCGAGCGGCTACAGCGAGCTCTCAGCCTTCTACAGGGCGTTCAAGCGGTGTTTCGGCGTCACGCCGGGCGAATTTCGGGAGGCCAGTAGCGGGCGACAGATCGCCCGGCGTTCGGAGCCCGCGACCGCGGATTGATTCGGCAAAAGCGCCCGGCGATCGAGAGGGCCAACACAGCTCCAAGAGCGGTTCGGGACGAAATCATCCCCGGGCCAGTGCCGTTTTCGCCTGGACCGGCGCTGTATTCAGAGCGCGCCCTCGCGCTGCTTGATCATCATGAACGTATCGAACGTGTATTCGGAGAGTTGTGCCCACAGATAGGCGTCCTGCTTGAAGGCGTTCTGGCTTTCCAGCAACGTCCGATAGTCCTCGTTCGATGCCGAGATCTCGTCATGGACCTCTTTCGCCGCCTCGAAGCTCGCGTTCATGATGTCCTGGCTGAACGGCCGCAATTGCGCGCCCTCGGCGACGAGCCGCCGGAGCGCGGCGGGATTGCGGTAATCGTATGAAGCGAGCATCGATGCATTGATCGCCTGGCAGGCCGATTCCAGCATCGCCTGATACGCCTTCGGCAGCGCGTTCCACTGTTCGAGGTTGAACATCATGTGGAGTGCCGCGCCGCCCTCCCACCAGGCCGGGTAATAATAGTACTTCGCCACCTTGTAGAAGCCGAGCCGCTCGTCGTCATAGGGGCCGACGAACTCGACCGCGTCGAGGGTGCCGCGCTCCAGCGCCGTATAGATGTCGCCCGCCGGGATCTGCTGCGGAACCACGCCGAGTTTTTCCACGACCTTGCCGGCAAGACCGGCGATCCGCAGCTTCAGCCCCTTCAGATCGTCGAGCGTGTTGATTTCCTTGCGGTACCAGCCGCCCATCTGGGCACCGGTGTTGCCCGCCGGCAAGGCGTAAACTCCAGACTTGGCATAGAATTCGTTCAACATGTCGTTGCCGCCGCCCTCGTAGAACCAGGCGTTGAGCTGGCGGGCGTTGAGGCCGAACGGCACGGCGGTGCCGAAGGCAAAGGCCGGGTTTTTGCCGACATAATAATAGGAGGCGGTGTGGCCCATCTGGACGGTGCCGTTTTCCACCGCGTCGAGCACCTGCCCGCCCGGAACGATCTCGCCGGCCGCGAACAATTGGATGTCGAACTGGCCGTCGCTCGCCTCTTTCACATAGCGCACCAATAATTCCGAGGCGCCGAAGATCGTGTCGACGGACTTGGGAAACGACGAGATGCAGCGCCAGTTGACCTTGGGCTTTTCCTGAGCGATGGCCGGCGCGGCCAGAGTGGCCGCTCCCGCACCAAGTGCGCCGGCACCCAATGCGCCCTTGGCGGCGCCGCCGATGAATGCGCGTCTGTCCATGGATGTCTCCCGAAAATGTAAGCACCGCCTCGCAGTCGGCATGCGTCCTCGCAGGCCGGATTTTCCCGCCCCCGTTCCTGAGAACCGTAAGCATCAGTGACGGAAGTGCAAGACAGTCTCTCGCGCCGCCGCCTCTTCTTCAACAAAAAATCCCGAGGCGTCGCCCCGGGATCGCTGCTTGCCGATAACGATTGGGCGGCTACATCGTGCCGTTGCGCTGCTGGATCATCATGAAGGTATCGAAGGTGTACTCCGACAGCTGCGCCCATAGATAGGCGTCCTTCTTGAACGCCAGCTGGTTCTCGTAGATCTCCTTGAACTTCGGATTCTCGGCGGAAATCTCGGCATAGGTCTCCTTGGCCGCGTCGTAGGAGGCCTGCAGGATCTCCTGGCTGAACGGGCGCAGCTGGGCGCCGTTCTGCACCAGTCGCCGGATCGCGGCGGGATTCTTGAAGTCGTAGGAGGCCATCATGTCGGCATTCGCGGCTTGGCAGGCCGAGCGCACAACCTCCTGGTAGTGCTTCGGCAATTCGTTCCACTTGTCGAGATTGACCATCGTGGCGAGTGCCGGTCCGCCTTCCCACCAGCCGGGATAGTAGTAGTACGGCGCGACCTTGTAGAAGCCGAGCTTCTCGTCGTCGTAAGGCCCGACCCATTCGGCCGCGTCGATGACGCCTTTCTCCAGCGAGGGATAGATGTCGCCGCCGGCGATCTGCTGCGGCACCACGCCGAGCTTCTCGATGATCTTGCCGCCCATGCCGCCGATCCGGATCTTGAGACCCTTGAGATCCTCGAGCGTATTGATCTCCTTGCGGTACCAGCCGCCCATCTGCACGCCGGTATTGCCGCAGGGCAGTCCGTAGAGCCCCTGAGTGGCGTAGAACTCGTTCATCAGCTTGTCGCCGTCGCCATAGTAGAACCAGGCGTTGGTCTGACGGGCGTTGAGGCCGAACGGCACCGCGGTGCCGAGCGCGTAGACCGGATCCTTGCCCCAGTAGTAATACGACGCGGTATGGGCCATCTCGACCGTGCCAGCGGCCGCGGCATCGGCAGCCTGCAGGCCCGGAACGATCTCCCCGCCAGCGAACACCTGGACGTCGAACTGGCCGTCGGTCGATCCCTTGATATAATTCGCCATCGTCTCGGCGCCGCCATAGATCGTGTCCAGCGACTTCGGGAACGAGGACGTGCAACGCCACGTAATCTTGGGGTTTTCCTGCGCGATGGCGGGCGCGGCCAGCGTCGAAGCGGCGGCGGCGCCGAGCCCGACTCCCCCGGCCTTCTTGATGAATGAACGACGATCCAAGAAAATATCCTCCCATGCTCGACCGCCGCGACGGCCGCCGGCTTTCCGGCGTTCACCCAAATTCGCGGCGGGCAGGGAAAAACGCTAGAACATCCGACCTTTCAGGTAAAGAAAACTTGGCGTGCAATGTAAATTACAATAATTACTTATAATAAGCCAGATGTACGATGAATTGCGCGTTCAGCTGCTCCACAGGCCAGCCTTGGCATAGCGGATCGACAATCGCGCGGCGGCTTCCTACATCGGCACCGCCAAGACACATCGAAGAAAGCAGCCATTCATGTCCGCCGTTCCGATCCTCGTCGCCGTCCCCGCCGACGTCCGCGACTTCGACAATTATCGCTGGCACGCGACGCCGGACACCTATCTGAAGGCGCTGACCCGTGTTGCCGAAGCTCTGCCGATCATTGTGCCGGCGCTGTCGAGCGAGTTCGAGGTCGCGGCACTGCTCGACCGTGTGGATGGCCTGATGCTGACAGGCTCGGCGTCAAACGTGCATCCGGATCGTTACGGCGTGCCGCCGAGCCAGGCGCACGAACCCTTCGATCCGGATCGCGACCGGCTGACCGAGGCGCTGATCCGCGGCGCGATCGACAAGGGGGTGCCGCTGCTCTGCATCTGTCGTGGGCATCAGGAACTCAATGTCGCGCTCGGCGGAACCCTGGCCACGGAAATCCAGGAGATCGAAGGCCGCATGGATCACCGGGCAATACCGAACAAGGAACAGCGCGAACGCTTCGCCATCCGTCATCCGGTCGCGGTTACGCCCGGCGGGATGCTTGCCGGCATTGTCGGAAAGCCCGAAATTCAGGTGAATTCGGTGCATCGTCAGGCGATCGACCGTCTTGCCGACGGCCTGACCGTCGAGGCGACGGCGTCCGACGGGACGGTCGAGGCCGTCTCCGTCCAACCAGCCCGCGCCTTCGCGCTCGGGGTCCAATGGCATCCCGAATACTGGGCCGAAACCGACAAGACCTCCGCCGCGATCTTCAAGGCCTTCGGCGACGCCTGCCGGGATTATACCGCCGGCCGGGGCGGCTAGCCGATCGCCGCTAAGACGGTGGCGCAGACCTTCGCGCGTTACGGTGAAAGCGGATCGATCCGGTCCGATTGCATCGACACGATCGACTCTCCGGCGTTCGAACGAAAGGGACGCGTCGGTGTCGGGGGCGAAACCTCCGCCTCGTCCGGCCCAACCCAAACCGCCTGTCTCAGCCTGGGCACGCCCGCCGAAAGCCCCGGCGATCGGTTCCCATCAGCCTGATCGGGGCAGCGGCACCAGGCGGCGGCGCAGGGTCCGCGGTCGTTTGCATCATGGCCGGCTCGAACATGCGGAACGTGTTTCGGCCCGCGGCCTTGGCGGCGTAGAGGGCGGCGTCGGCATGGATGAACAGCTCGGACGGCGTCCATGCATCGACGCGGGCGATGCCGACCGAGGCGCCGAGTTCGAGCGAATGGCCGCAACGATCGACAGGCCTGCTGAGAGCCGCCACAATGGTCCCGGCGAGTTCCTCGATCGCGCGCTGATCGAGATGAGCCCCGAGCAGGACCCCGAACTCATCACCGCCGATCCGTGCAACAAGCTCTGCCTCGCGACAGGCTTTCCCAAGCCGCTGAGCGACCTCCGTCAGGCACTGGTCGCCGAGCGCATGACCATAGGTGTCATTGACCTGCTTGAACCCGTCAAGGTCGACCAGCATGAGGGCACCGATCGGATTACGGTCGGCCTCGCACCCGGAGATATCTGAAAGCCTGGACTGGAACTGGCTCCGGTTACGCAGCCCGGTCATCACGTCGAACTCCGCCAGATACCGCATCTGGTCCGAAATGATTTTCTCTTCGGTGATATCCTGCTTCATCCCGAAGATGCGGACGGCGGCGTCGTCGTCGTCGCACTCGACGGTGGCGGTGATCCGAATCCAGCGAAGCCGACCTTTCATCGTGGTGATCTCGGCGTCGAGACTGAACCCGCTGCGCTCTTCGAGCGCCCGACTTCGCAACATCTCGAGCGTCTTGCGCGAAGCCTGCGGATAACATTCCAGGATCTCGGTCCGATCCAGCGCCGATCCGCGTGGAAGCTCGAAGATGTCGTAGACGACATCCGTCCACACCAACGTCTGGTCCTCAAGGTTGCATTCCCAGACACCGATGCGGGCAGCGGCGGAGGCCCGCTCGAAGATTTTCCGGCTATGCGCAAGGGCAGCAGTCTGCTGTTTGATCAGCAATGCCTGGGCATCCAGCTTGGCCTGCTGGCGCGCGATAATGACCTCATCGCGCCGGCGGACCGAAATCGACGTCATTTCGCCTGCCAGTGGAACCTATGGACACCCGAGCCGCGCGGCATACTCGATCCTGCGGCAACGTCCTGGATTCCGACAGCATGAGGCATATTCGAGTCCTACAACCTTCAGTGGCATCTCGCTTCCGAAGGGTAAGACAGAGTCGGTTAAGACTTTCTATCGCCCGTATCGCTCAAGCTGCCTGCTGGTCGGAAACGATCCCGGTACCGGCCAGCTCTCTTCATGCTTAAGCTGTCTGCAGCGCGCCGCCGAGCAACAGCAGGCCGACAATCACCAGAAACAGAGCGCCGACGATTTCCAGTGTGGTCCCTACGGCCCGGCCGAGCGTTCCACCACCGCTAGCTTTCAACGCAAACCCCTTGGCGAAAACGGCGACGCAAGCGATCGCGGACACGGTGAGCGCTGTCCCGATCGCCATGGCGAAAACCGACAGGATGCCGCCGAGATAAAGACTATTGATCAGGGCGAAAGTCAGGACCACGATCGCGCCGGAACACGGGCGCAACCCGACCGCGAACACCGCCGCGGCGGCCGTGCCGAGCGTCATCCGCCCGCCGAGATCTTTGGGGTTGGGAATATGCGCCCGACCGCAGCCGCAGGTATCGTCATCGTCGGTGCAGGTTCCGGGCGCGAACGCCGCCGAAGCAGGCCGCATCAACGGCGACCCTCCCCTGGCACCCGCGCCGGGCGCGGCGAAAGCGAGCCCCCCCGCCGCATCGGCCTGCTTTTTCGCAAGGCGCGCCGGCGCGAAGGCCAGCGCTCCGGCTGTGCGTCGCCCACTACTGACCAGACGCAACAGCTTGCGGGTCAAAAGCCACGCCCCGAAGAGGACGATGAGCGCATAGGAGGCGATTTCCAGCGCGTCGGTCGCGTCGGTCATCGACACCGCGGTGCCGCGCAGCACGTACCAGCCGACCCCGACCAGCGCGAGCGCCGACACCGCCTGCAGCAACGACGAGACGAAGGACAACAGGATTCCCCGGCGCAGCTCCACCTCGTTGGCTAGCATGTAGGACGAGATCACCGCCTTGCCGTGGCCGGGACCGGCGGCGTGGAACACCCCGTAGGCAAAGGACAGGCCGACCAGGAAGGGCAACGCCGAGCCATCCTGTTTCAATTGGATCAGGGCCTGACGCAGCGCGGTGAAGAACTCGCGCTGATAGCTGGCGATCTGGGTGAAGATCGGACCGAAGAGACCGCCGGACGGTTGCGCGGTCACCTCGGCGCTGCCGATTCCGAGCGAGGATTTGGCCAGGGCCGGCTCGGCGATCAAGACGGCCGCGAAAACAAGCACGGTGCCGAGGCCAATCAGCTCGCGGGCGCGCATGTCACCTCCAGCCGGGCCGCCAGGACCTTGGAATAGTTGACGCCGTCGTCGGGAATCGTTTCGTCCGGGGCCAGCGTCGCAACCGACGCCAGCCACTGCTTGGCGGCTTCGTCCTCGTCCGGCACGAGGAATTTCTTCACGCAGATCTTCGGCATGTCGACGAGCTGGAAATCGCCTTCGCTGGCAAAGTCGAAGGCGACGAAAAAGGTTTCGTCGAAGTTGGAGACCGTCAGCTTGTCCTTGGCGAGGTCGACCGGTTCGCCGGCCTTCATCTCGAAGAACATCAAAAGCTGGTTGTTCTCCCAAAGCATGAGGATTTCGTCCGGCGGCGCCATCGTCACGTCGCGGCCGCCGGCTTCCACGAAGGTGTAGAAATTCCACTCGGCGATCGATTCCTTGACGGTCGCTCCGACCTCGGCGAGTTCGTCGTCGTCGAGGGTGCCGTTGGCGTTCTTGTCGAAATCGACGATCACCGAGGAGGAAAATAGCTCATCCATGCGCCAGATGTTGCGGATCGCCGCAAGCTGACCGTCCGGGGTGCCGACGATTTCGATCTTTGCCTCGGCGAAGACGTGCGGATGGGCCGAGGCAGCCCCGGTGCCCAGTAAGGCAGCGGCGATCCCCAGAACGCCTGCCGTGACACGATGATGCAAGGCCGTTCCCCTCCGAATTCGTCGGAATCTGAAACAGCATAAGAATGGCCGAAGTTTGAACGAAGCGCTTGTTTCGTCACCGGTCAGCGCAGGACGAGGACCTGCGCGCCGATATTCACCCGCTCGAACAGATCCTTGACGTCGGCATTGCGCATCCGGAAACACCCGGCGGATGCGGCGCTGCCGATCGAGTTCGGAGAGTTGGTCCCGTGGATGCGGTAGGCGCCCCAGCCGAGATTCAGCGCTCGTTCGCCCAGCGGATTCTTCGGTCCCGGTCCGACCGATTGCGGCAGGCTGGGGTTCTTCTCGCGCATCGACGGCGTCGGCGTCCAGGTTGGATGATCGCGTTTCTTGGAAACCCAGCTCTTGCCGAACCACTGCTCGCTCGGCTTGCCGACGGCGATGTCGTATTCGAGCGCCTTGCCGGGCCCGGTGAGCAGGTAAAGCTTGCGCTCGCCGGTCTTGATGACGATCGTGCCGGGATCGGCCTCGACAGCGATGGCTGTTTCGCGGCCCTGGCCGACCGCTTCCGATTTGGCGAGAACCGGACCGGACAGGGCGGCGAGGACGACGGCCGTGACGGCCAAGAGAAGCGGTCGGTGGGACATGCGGCGAAGATAGCGAAAGTCTGCTAAAGTCGGGTAAAGGCCAAGCCGTCGATTGGCTCGCGTCACTGTCCGTTCAACCGCCGTTCCGCCGCTTCGAATCGCACTTCTTGAACCAGTCCGCCAGATAGTCGACGAACAACCGCACCCGCGCCGGAAGATGGCGGCGATGCGGGAAGACCGCGTAGATCCCCGCCTCGCTCGGCATGTAATCGTCGAGCACCGTCACCAGTCTTCCCGCCTCGATGTCCTTGCGGATGACGAAGCTCGGGCTCAGCGCCAGACCGAGGCCGGCAATCGCCGCTGCACGCACGGTGACCGGGCTGTTGGCGGTGAATTTTCCCGACACGGTGACCGGGATCGTCTCCTTGGTTTCCGGATCGCGGAAGATCCAGTTGGAGAACATCCGCGAATTGGAATCGATCACCGCCGGAAAGCCGGCGATCTGCGAGGGGTGCGTCGGCCGGCCAAGCCGCTTCAACAGGTCCGGACTGCCGACGATGGCGAAGTCGAGCGAGGCCAGTCGCCGGGCGATCATCGCCGAATCGGCCAGCCGGGTCATGCGGATCGCGACGTCGAAGCCTTCCTCGACCAGATTGACGAAACTGTCGTCGAGATGGATGTCGAGCCCGATGTCAGGGTGGTCCTTGGCGAAGTCGACGAGGCTGAGCCCCAACTCGGCGTCGCCGAAGGTCCGGGCCGCCGAGACGCGAATCGTCCCCTTGGCCTCGCCGGTCGCTTCGCGCGCCTCCTCGTTGAGGCTTTCGAGATCGGCGAGGATGCCGGAAGCACGCGACAGATAGACCTCCCCAGCCGCCGTCAGGGCGATCTGCCGGGTGGTCCGGTTGATCAGAAGCACGCCGAGTTCGTCCTCCAACTCGCGCACATATTTCGACAGAAGCGCCTTGGAGCGTCCGGTCTTGCGGGCCGCCGCCGAGAATCCCTGGTTCTCGATGACGGCGATGAAGGCGCGCATCCGGGTCAGCGTATCCATTCGGGCACCTTGCTCCAGGCTTGTGATTGTGGCCGCCGGACAACGCCGACGATCCTTCCTGCTACGGGAACGGTCGAAAAATCAATCGGGGAGATCTTCCCCCTTGTTTATGACGGATCACCGGCATACATCGCATCTCGCCCCAAGTCGCACGTGCCTGTGGGCGTCCCCCGGTCCTCAAATGCGAGGGTTGCCGGGACGGTACCTGGACGTAACACATCCAGTCGGTTTTGCGAGCTTCGCGAGATCGAGGACGCCTTGAAGCAACGACGGTCCGGGCCTTTCTGGTCTCTCCTGGTCTCCAAAGCCGGGAATACTGAAGAGGCACACCATCCTTGCCTGAAGTGCGGCGGGTCCAAGCCCACCAAGCCATGGCAGACTGATTACCGGAGACGGACGTTCCGCGTTCGCATCCGGCCATCGTCGCGTCTCGCAAGAGGCCGTTCGGAGGGTCGCTATCGGCTGTCCGCGGCATTCTTGCAGTCGCTCCTCGTCGATTTTCCGATCCGCAAGGATCGGGTCAATGGGAGAGCCCAATGGCCACGCAGCGCATCCTCGATTTCCTCGCCACCCGACGACCGGATGGCCCCTGCCTCGTCGTCGACCTCGACATCGTCGAGGACAATTTCAACGCCTTCCGCAAGGCACTGCCCGATTCGGCGATCTTCTACGCCGTCAAGGCCAACCCGGCGCCGGAAGTCCTGCGCCTGCTCGCGTCGCTCGGCTCCAACTTCGACTGCGCCTCGGTCGCCGAGGTGGAGATGGCGCTCGAGGCTGGCGCGACGGCCAAGCGCATCTCCTACGGCAACACCATCAAGAAGGAACGCGACATCGCCCGCGCCCACGCGCTCGGTGTGTCGCTGTTCGCGGTCGATTGCGTCGAGGAGGTCGAGAAGATCGCTCGCGCCGCTCCCGGCGCCCGCGTGTTCTGCCGCGTCCTCACCGATGGCGAGGGCGCCGAATGGCCACTGTCGCGCAAGTTCGGTTGCGTTCCGGCGATGGCGATCGACGTGCTGGTGCATGCCGACGCGCTCGGCCTCACCGCCACCGGCGTCTCCTTCCATGTCGGCTCGCAACAGACCGACACCGAAGCCTGGGATTCGGCGATTGCCGACGCCAAATACGTCTTCGGGGCGTTGGCCGAAAAGGGCATCGTGCTGACCCTCGTCAACATGGGCGGCGGCTTCCCGACCCGCTATTTGAAGGACGTGCCGACCGCGAGCGCCTATGGCCAGGCGATTTTCGCCAGCCTGCGCAAGCATTTCGGCAACCGGTTGCCGGAGACGATCATCGAGCCGGGCCGTGGCATGGTCGGCGACGCCGGCGTCATCAAGGCGGAGGTCGTGCTGGTGTCGAAGAAGTCGGCCGAGGACGCCAATCGCTGGGTCTATCTCGACATCGGCAAGTTCGGCGGTCTCGCCGAGACCATGGACGAAGCGATCCGCTACCCGATGGTCACGAAGCATGACGGTGAGCGAACGGAACCGTGTGTCATCGCCGGCCCGACCTGCGATTCGGCGGACGTTCTATACGAGAAGACGCCCTACCCGCTGCCGATCTCGCTGACGGTGGGCGACGAAGTGCTGATCGAGGGCACCGGCGCCTATACGACCACCTACGCCTCTGTCGCCTTCAACGGCATCGAGCCGTTGCGCGCCTACGTGATCTGAGGCGCCGCATGAGAACTCGATTGCGACGACGGAGCCTGTCGCTCCGAAGCTGACGCCCGGCGCCGCCGCACCGGGCGTTTCGCCCGCGCGCCGCGGCATTGCCCGGCCGTTCCCTTCCGCCTCCTGTCGATCAGTGGGAGTTTTATGTCCGCATTCCTTCATGCCACGGCGTTCGAGGCTGCCGCGCCGCTGTTTTCGATCGTTCGGGAAACCGGCCGGCACGTCGCCGCGCGCGAAATCCTCCTTGACGCCGCGATGGGTCCCGGCCGCAAGCGCAAAGCGTCCGAGGCGCTCCGGCGTGGGCGGCGGCCGGCGGTCGATCTCGCCTTCGCGGCGATCGCCGCCGACGGTCGCCTGGTCGGAACCGTGCGGCTGTGGGGCATCGCCGCCGGCCAACGCGACGGCGACGATGTCCCGGCCCTCCTCCTCGGCCCGCTCGCCGTCGATCCGAGCTTGCACAAGGCCGGCATCGGCGGTGCGCTGATGCGCCATGCCACCTGCAAGGCCGCGCGGCTCGGCCATGGCGCGGTCCTGCTCATGGGCGATCCGGAATATTACGGTCGCTTCGGCTTTTCGAGCGCGGCCACCGCGAATCTCGCCATGCCGGGGCCGTTCGAGCCACACCGGTTGCTGGCTCTGGAAATCGCGCCGGGACATCTTGCTGGCGCCGCCGGAACATTGGCGCCGACCAGCCGGAGGCAGCCTTCTGTAATCACTGGCGATACCGGCAGGCACGACCGCTTCACGCGACCTGTCAACACAGCGAAATACCGTCGATAGTCATTCAAAATTAATAGCTTGCGTGTGGCGCCCTTGTTCCTCATTGCATGAAATGGCATAGGCAACGATCAGGGGACATCGATAAGGGTTTGGGGGCGGGGGACGCCCGACTTCCTTGACCTGGCAGGGGACGGATCCGGATGGAACTGGCCAAGGACGACCGGCTGGCCTCGGCCCTCGCGGAGAACGCCGCGTTGCGTCGACGGTTGTCGGAGTTGGAAGCCGGCGGCGACGATGCTGCGACCCGGCTCGACACCGCGGTGGAAGAGATCGCCGGCCTGAAAAAGGCCTTGCACCAAACCGAATCTCGCTATCGCCTCATCGTCGAGAGCGCCGTCGACTACGCCATCATCGCGGCCGATCTCGACGGCGTCGTGACGACCTGGAACGACGCCGCGGAAGCAGTTCTCGGCTGGTCCGAACGCCAGATCGTCGGCCGACCGATCGCGACCATCTTCACCCCCGAGGACGTCGAGGACGGCATTCCCGAGCGCGAAATGCGCATTTCGCTGAGCATGGGCAAGGCAAGCGACGAGCGCTGGCACCTCAAGGCCGATGGTTCGCGTTTCTTCGCCAGCGGCGAAATGATGCCGCTCTACGGCGACGACGAGAAGCCGGCCGGCGTCCTCAAGATTCTGCGGGACCGAACGCGTGAGCGTAAGGAGCGTGAGGAACTGGAGGCTAGCCAGGAGCGGCTGCACCTCGCGCTCGAGGTGTCGGAACTGATCGGAACCTGGGATTGGGATATTCCGGGCGACAGTGTCTATGTCGATGCGCGCTTTGCGCGCCTGTTCGGTGTCGACCCGGCGCTTGCCGACAAGGGTGTGCCCATCGAGACGTTTCTGCGCGGCGTTCATCCGGACGATCTCGACCGGGTCAGTGCGATGATCAAAACCGCCGCCGAGACAGCTTCGCCCTATGCGCAGGAATACCGGACTGTCGATGTCGATGGCGCGGTTCACTGGATATTCGCGAAGGGTCGTTGCTTCCACGATAGCGCCGGAAAGCCGCTGCGCTTTCCCGGTGCGATCGTCGATCGCACCGCCGAGCGGGCGCGTGAGGCGCGGCAGGCAGCACTTTTGCGGCTCGGCGACGAACTCATTCTCGGCGAGGCGCAGGTCAGCCACACCGCCAAGGCGCTTCGGATACTCGGTGAAACACTCAGCATTGCCCGGGTCGGCTACGCCAGTGTCGACGGTGCCGAAACGGCCGCGACGATCTCCAGCGAATGGACGGCGGACGGCGCGACGCCGCTGTTGGGAACTTTTCCGCTCGCACGCTTTGGACCTGATTTTGTAGAGGAGTTGCGCTCCGGCCTGGTCGTCATCGAGAACACGGTCGAGCACGCCGCCTCGCCGGCGATCAAGGAGGCGTGGTCGGAAATCGGCATCGGCGCGCTCGTCAATCTGACCGTCGTCGAAGGAGGCCGGGTTCGGGTCATCCTCTATCTGCACGCCGCCGAGCCCCGGCAGTGGAGTGATGAGGAGATCGCCTTCGTGCGCGATGTCCTGAACAGATCCTGGGCCTTCACTCAGCGCCGACAAACCGAACAGGCCCTCATCGAGGCGGAGCGACGGCTTCGTCTGGCCCAGGAATCGGCTGCGATCGGCACTTTCGATTATGATCTGCGAACCGGCGTGCTCTTATGGGACGATCGTGCACGCGCGCTGTTCGGCCTGCGGGCTGGGGTGCCTGTCAGTTACGAGGATACCTTCCTGCCTGGACTGCATGCCGATGACCATGAACGGGTTGCGGCCGCCGTAACCGCCGTGCTCGATTCCACCTCCAGCAGCGAATACGATATCGTCTATCGCGCCATCGGGCTTGAGGACGGTGTCACCCGCCACATCCATTCGAGCGGTCAGACACTGGTCGAGGATGGACGGACCGTGCGCTTCGTCGGGGCGATGCGCGACGTAACCGAGCAGAAGGAATCGGAAGAGCGCCAGCAGATGCTGACGCGCGAGCTCCAGCATCGCGTGAAGAACACGCTCGCCATGGTCAATGCCCTCGCCAACCAGACGCTGCGCCGGGCCACCAACGTCCAGGACGGGCTCGCCGCCTTCTCGGCGCGGCTGATCGCGCTGGGCCAGGCGCACGACATCCTCACCCAGACGAGTTGGACCTCGGCGCCGATCGCGGCGATCGTCGCCAATTCGCTCAAGACCCACCAGCCGGAGGACGAGATGCGGATTTCCGCGTCCGGTCCCGATCTGCGGCTGACCGCGCGGCAGAGCCTCGCGCTGGCGCTCGGTTTGCACGAACTCGCCACCAACGCGACCAAATACGGCGCGCTATCCAACGACAGCGGCCATGTCACGATCAAATGGGGATTGGCAGTCGTGGGAGGAACGCGGCAGCTCACCTTCACTTGGCGGGAGATCGGCGGTCCGCCGGTCGAAGCGCCGGAGACGCGCGGCTTCGGCTCACGGCTGATCGAACAGGCGATGGCGGCCGAATTCGGCGGCGAGGTCAAGATCGACTATCGCCCCGAGGGCATCGTCTGCACGATCGAGGCGGCGGTGACGGACGAACCGGCCGAGGACGAGCAAGCGTAGAGCATCTGCATCCACCTGCGCCGCCTCACCCTGCGATGTCGATCACGCCGGCTTCGCCAAATTCCGACCCGAAGGCGAGCAGGCGGCCGTCGCCGCTCCAGGCCATCGTCCTGACCGGGCTCGCCCCGCCCCGCCGCAGCAGCGCTTCCTTGGAATCGGCGAAGCGCACGGCCAGAATCATCCCATCGCCATAGCCGATCGCCAACATGTCCTCGGCCGGATGGCAGGCTACGGCGGTGACCATCGTGTCGCCGCGCGTGCCCAGTTCCAGCGGCGCCTTGCCCATCGGCCCATCCTTGCCGGAGAACGGCCACAGGATCGCGGCCGGCGCGCCCGAGGTCGCCAGGAACTTGCCCTTCGCCGACCAGGACCAGTCCTTCACCTTGGCCGGGTAGCCGGTCATTTTCATGTGCTTGCCGTCATCGATCCGCCAGCCATGCAGGGCATTTTCCTGCATGACCGTTATGAGGAAGCGTCCGTCGGGCGAAAAATCGATGCCCAGATGCGCGCCCTTCCATTCGAGCGCGGCCGGGGCGGCGTCGGTCGCGGGAAAGAACAGCGAGGCGCCGTCGTAGCGGGCGGTCGCCGCTCGAATCCCCTTCGGCGCGAAGGCGATATCCTCGACCGTGCGCTCATGGCGGATTTCCTTGAGCGCGCCGCCGCCAAGCCGGACATAGGCGGTCTTGCCCGAGGCGAAGCCCACCGTATCCCTGGGGCCGCCGGCAACAGAAGCGATCCATTTGCGGCCGATCGAGGCGATCTCGCGCGCCGCGCCGCCGCCGTCCACCGACACCACGCGGCCGTCCTCGCCGCCGGTCAGAAGCCGCCGGCCGTAAGGATCGTAGCGCGCCGACAACAGCCCGCCCGGATGCGCCTCGACCACCCGCTCGCCGCCCGCCGGAAACCGTACGGTGCCATCGGCCACCGCGAAAACCGGCTGATCCTTCAAGAAAACCGCCGTCTCGACAAAATCGGAGAACTCATAGGCCGCGATCGACGGCATCAGGCATTTTCCCGCTGACGTGCCGCACACGCCTCGAACTCGGCGGACAATTCTTCGGCGTCGAGCTCGCGGCCGATGAACACCAGCCGGCTCTCGTGCTTTTCGTCGTCGCGCCATGGCCTTTGGTGATCGCCCTCGACGATCATGTGGACGCCCTGCACGACGTAGCGGTCCGGATCGCCGGCAAAGGCGATGATGCCTTTGAGCCGCAGGATGTTCGGCCCCTGCTCCTGGGTCAGCGCCTGGATCCAGGAAAAGAATTTTTCGCTGTCGAGCTCGCCGCCACGCAGCGAGACCGATTTCACCGTCACATCGTGCAAGGGCGAAGCCGCATCATGGTGGTGGTGGTCGTGGCCGTGATGGGCATGGCCGTGGTGATGGTGATCATGATCGCAGTCCGGGCCGCAGGCATGGTCGTCATGGGCGTCTTCCGCGCCGGTGAGAAAATCTGGATCGTCGTCGAGCACGCGCTTGAGATCAAAGGCGCCCTGCCCGAGCACCCGCTTCAGATCGATGCCGGCCCGTTCTGTGCGATGGATCACGGCCGTGGGATTGATCGCGCGGACCGTCGCCTCGACCACCGCGAGTTGCTCCGGGGTGACGAGATCGGTCTTGTTGAGCAGCACCACGTCGGCGAAGGCGATCTGATCCTCGGCCTCGCGGCTGTCCTTGAGGCGCAGCGGCAAATGCTTGGCGTCGACCAGCGCGACGACGGCGTCGAGCTTGGTCTTGGCGCGCACGTCCTCATCCATGAAGAAGGTCTGCGCCACCGGCACCGGATCGGCGAGCCCCGTCGTCTCGATGATGATCGCGTCGAAGCGACCCTTACGGCGGGTCAGTCCCTCGACGACGCGCACAAGATCGCCGCGCACCGTGCAGCAGACGCAGCCATTGTTCATCTCGTAGATCTCTTCGTCGGATTCGACGATGAGGTCGTTGTCGATGCCGATCTCTCCGAACTCGTTGACGATCACCGCGTATTTGCGACCGTGATCCTCGGACAGGATGCGGTTGAGCAGCGTCGTCTTGCCGGAGCCCAGATAGCCGGTCAGGACGGTGACCGGGATCTGCGCGTCGGCCTGGTTGGCGGTATCGGACATCAGAGTCTCCCTCGTGGACCGGCCAACGATATAGGCGCGTCCGATCGCGAATGCACGGGGTTGCTTGGTGTATTCAAACTGTATATACGATTCATGGACGATGTCCTTCAAGCTCCCGAATTCCATTGCCAAAAATCCATGAGGCCACCGATGGAGTTTGAATGGAATGAGGAAAAACGCGGGCAAGTGCTTCGCGAGCGCGGTGTCGACATGGTGCGCGCGGCCAGGATTTTCGAAGGCTTCTGCGCTCAAAAAGAAGATCGTCGCGAGGAGTACGGAGAGAAGCGCTTCGTCGCGATCGGCCTCGTCGAAGACGAATGCTTTGTCCTGGTTTGGACTCCCCGCGGGAACAAACGCCGTCTGATTACGGCATGGAAGGGTGGTCGCGATGAGCGACAAGACTATGAAGACAGCCACGCTGGAAGAAATCCGCGAAATGGATCGCCGGGGTGAACTGCATCACAATCCCGATGCCCCTGAAGGCCCCAGCCTTGGCGCCGACTTCTGGAAAGACGCCGAGCTTGTCTATCCCGAAGCCAAGACGCCGATCAGCCTGCGCGTCGACAAGGACGTACTCGACTGGTTCAAGGCCGAGGGCACCGGCTATCAGACCCGCATGAACGCAGTCCTGCGGAGCTTCATGGAGGCAACGCGGCGGAAAGCGTAGTCTATGGGGCCGGCGGCTTGGCCGGCCCCAAATGCCTAAATCGCAGAGGCGGCCAACTCCGCCTTGGCGACGGCCGCGCTGAACGCGCCGCTGTCCATCAGACCGTCTTTCGATGGGACAGGAGACGGAAGCGCCTCCTTCAGCGACGACAGCGCCGCGTTCAATCCCTCGGCCGCTTCCGCCGGAATACCGCCCGACAATCCCTGCATGACCGAATCGGCCGCTCGCACGAAGCCGTAGGCGTCCTGGTACTCGGCCAATTCTTCGACCTTGCCGTCCTTGACGCCTTCCTCGTATTCCTGCGCCGCCTCGCGCAACAGCGCCACCACTCCAAGCACCTTCGCGCTGGGGTCGATTCCCTCTCCGGCCACGTCGATCGCCTTTCGGGCTTCGGCGATCTTGGTCAGCGCGTCGGCCGAATTGGCCGGGTCGCTGGCTTCCATCGTTTCAAGGGTCGCCTCGAACTCCGGCACACTTCGGGCCTCGAAGGCCGCTTCCAGGGCTTCGTAGTTCTCCTTCAGCGGATGCTTGAGATGCGGAGCTGCCATCTCGGTCTCGCCCGCCTCGAGCAGTGCCTCGGCCGCCATCAGATGGCCGCGCATCTTCGAAAGCTCGGCGAAATAGGCCGCGTCGTCAGTCTTGAGATCGACGGATCCACCGCCTTCACCTCCTTCGCCACCCTCACCGCCTTCGCTAGGCTTGCCGCTCTCGCCGCTCTCGCCGCCCTCGCTGGCGGCGCTTGCCTCGCCACTTTCGCCGGCCTCGCCCGCTTCCTGCGTGTGCCCGGCCTCTCCGGACTCGCCGGCTTCCGCGATGCGATAGCCGCGCTCGGCGGTCTCCTCTCCGGCATAAAGCCGCGGACCGGCGTCCACCAGTCCGGTCGTTGCCGTCCCGGCCGAGGCCGCGGATCCGGCCAACACGAAGGCTCCGACCCCCATCCAAATTTTGCGACGATGATTCATACTTGCTCCTTCAATCTCGGTCTCGAGCACGCCAAAGTGTTGCCCGCCCGCTTTTCCCGTGCCACAAGACAATCTCCGGCGTCTATAGAAAAATAGAAGAAATCTTAAGAAATCCATTCTTTAGAATCAATCTAAATTTCTGATTGGAATTATTCAAAAGAATGAGAACTCCACCGGCTTCATGATAATCCAAGTAAGGATCGATAATGTATTTGGTAATTGGCGACGTTCTCAATCAGAACGAGGTAAAAGATGCGTGTGTGGTGCTCGACGCGGCCCAATTCGTCGACGGACGGGCCACCGCCGGGTGGCATGCGCGGGCGGTCAAGAACAATCTCCAGGCGGGGCGCGGCGACAACGGGGTCGACACCCTGCGCGCGACGCTTGCCAAGCGCATCGAAGCGAACGCCCTGTTTCGCATGTTTGCTCGGCCGAGCCGGCTGACCCCCCTGATCCTTTCCCGCTACGAGCCCGGCATGGCGTATGGCAGTCACGTCGACGATGCCATGATCGGAGGCATTCGGACCGACATCTCCTTCACGCTGTTCCTCGACGACCCGGAGACGTACGACGGCGGCGCGCTGATCATCGAAACCACCGCCGGCGAGGAAGAGGTCAAGCTCGCGCCTGGCCAATTGGTCGCCTATCCCTCGACCACCCTCCACCGTGTCGACCCGGTGACGCGCGGCACGCGCCGGGTGGCCGTGGGCTGGGCGCGCAGCCAGGTCCGGCACGCCGAACAGCGCGAAATCCTGTTCGATCTCGACACCACCGTCGAGGAGCTGCGGCACGCGGACGTCCCACGGCAAACCCTCGACCGGGTGATGAAGACGCGGTCGAATCTCCTGCGGCGCTGGATCGAGAGCTGAACCGGTTCCGCCGATCGCGGCGCACCTGAATGGGGGCGATCAACCAGTGAGTCCTATTGATCGTTACGCGACGTTTCGTTTCGGGCTGGGAGAAACTGGCGGCTCAGCCCCCACAAGAAGACCGCGAACAGCAAGTGCGGCACGGCGGAAGCCACGACGAGCTTTGGACTGACGGCAAGGCCGAAGAAGCCCCAGCCCACGAGAGGAAAGAAAAACAGCAGGACCAGTATCCAGAGCGCGAAGGCCAACCAGAACGCCCGCATAAACGTCAACTTGTCTCGGAACAGCAGGACATAAACGGCGGAGAGCAATGTGACCCACGCCGTGTGGAACAGCAGTCCGACAGGTAGCGGCAGGTCCGCTCCCAGCAAAGTATTGGCGAAGGCCAATCCCAGCGGCTTGGGCAAGGGCGACACTCCGGTTGCTAGGCCCGCAAACATGATCGCTCCGGTCAGCGCCGCGACGGCTAGCCCAATCCCGACGGTTTTCGTCCATTCTGCTGTCGTAAGATGGTGAAGGCGCATTGTGATCCCCTGTTAATTCGCTGGCCAAACGCTCGGTCCGGCGGAAACGGTAAATGGTCGCATCCGAGACAGACGGACGCTGACCGGCAGTATTTCCTCGATGTAGGATCTGGAGTAACTCTAGGTTCAAGGGGCTGAGACGAATTTCAAGGGAGTGGTCATGGCGACGACAGGAAAATCGCTTGCGATCGGTGCTCTGGCCCGGCTGGCCGACTGCAGTGTCGACACGGTCCGTTACTATGAAGGGCTGGAGCTCTTGCCGCACGTGCCGCGTGGGCCTGGGGGCCACCGACAATACGGGGGCGAGCACGTTCGCAGATTGCGGTTCATCCGCCGCACGCGAGACCTCGGCCTGAGCTTGGCGCAGGTGCGCGGCCTCATCGTGCGGACTGGAGGCGATGCTTACGACTGCGGCGAGGTGCGGTTGCTGTTCGGTGCGCAGATGGCCGATGTGCGGCGGCGCATCTCCGAGTTGAAGGATCTGGAACAGACTCTGCAAGCCCTTCTCCAAGGCTGCAGCGATGCGGAGCTGAGCAACTGCCGGGTCATCGAAGCAATGCTCTCGGGAGAGGCGCAGCCGACTGCCGTTTGCTGCTCCGGCGTGGCCGACACGTGATTTCCAAGCCGCGCAGCAGCTTTCAGCGCAACCGCGACAGATCGAAGGCCAGCACGTCGTCGAGGAACTCCACGAACGCTTTTGCCTGATAGTCGGCGATTGCCGCGCCGATTGCCGCCGTCGCCAGCGATGCGTTGCCGACGACCCCCGCCGGATTGAGATCCCCTGCCATCCAGCCGAAGCCGAGCCGGCCATGCGCCCGCAGCCGTTTGGCGGATTCGCCGAGTTCGCTCTGGAGCGAGGCGAAATCCCGCACCGCGCCGGTCCGCACGAGCTCCGGCCGGAAATGCAGCATCAGCGATGTCTCCACCGCGCCGCCATGAATGCCGGTGGCGACCTCCGTGGCCGGCAGCAAGCCGTCCGGAATGCCGAAGCGCAGCCAGGAGCAGGTCGCGGCCAGCACGCCATGCGCCTTACGTAGTTCCAGCGCGGCGGTGTCCATCACCGGCGTGTTGCCGCCATGGGCGTTGACGATGACGAGACGACGAAAGCCGTTGGAAGCGAGCCCCTCGCCGATTTCGATCAGGGCCGTCGTCGCCGTCCGCCAGTCATAGCTCAGCGTGCCAGAAAGCCGCGTATGTTCGGTGGACTTGCCGATCCGAATCGTCGGCAGAAACGTCACCGGGCGCTCCGCCGGCAGCATTGCCAGCACTGTCTCGACCATCGCGTCGGCCAGCATCGCATCGGTGCCGAGCGGCAGATGCGGCCCATGCTGCTCCACGGCGGCGATCGGAATCACCGCGACAGCCGTTTCGAGCGACACTCGGTCGGCCGCGAGTTCCTCGCTCGTCATCTCCTCGTAGCGTGGCCGCATGGTCGATCCTCGTGATGAGCCTGGTATGTTTGGCCCGTAGCGATGTTCCTGGCATGAGGGTAACGGGCAAACAAGGTGGACAACATAGCGGCACTTCGTCATTTTGCCCCGCGAAGAGGGATTGGGACAAGATGGCGGGGAAGAAGCAGAGGAAGCGGTCGGCGACGACGCATCTCGGCGTCGCCGCGCGCATCGCGCGGACCGCTCTGGCGGGACGTCTAGCGACGCTCGATCTCTATCCCGGACAGGACACGGTTCTGCTTGCAATCAGCGAAGAGGACGGCATGTCCTTGCGCGAATTGGCCGAGCGCCTGTCGGTGCGGCCGCCGACGATTACCAAGACCGTGACCCGCCTGATCGCTCAAGGTCTCGTCGAGAAACGGGGTTCCGAGCGCGACGGGCGCCAGAGCCACGCGCATCTGACCGACAAGGGCGCAGCCATCGTCGATGCGGTGGGCGCGGCGCGAAAGGCCGTCGATCGCGCCGCGCTGGCCGGCTTTTCCGGCCGGGAGCGCAAGACGCTGCGCAAGCTGTTGCAGCGTATGGCACAAAACCTCGCCGACACCGGCGCGACGCCGACAAGGGACATCGCGTCGGGTGATTGAGCCGGCACCCGCACCGTTCCTTGCGGCGAAAGCACCGGCAGGGCTTTGCGCGACCGCCAGTGTTTGCCATAGATCGACGCGGCATCAGTGGAAACGGGAGGAACGGTCTTAGGTGGCGCAAAAGGTCAAACTCTCGACGATTGCGGATTCGCTGGGTCTTTCGACCGCGACCGTATCGCTGGCCTTGCGCGACAGCCCTCTGGTCGCGGAGGTCACGCGCGAACGCATCAAGCATGCGGCGCGCGATCTCGGCTACATCTACAACCGGCGCGCTGCCTCGCTGCGGACGTCGAGATCTGGCATTCTCGGTGTCTGCGTTCATGACATCATGAATCCGTTCTTCGGCGAGATCCTGAAATCCGTCGAGGATGAGCTCGACCGGCGCCGCCAGACCTTCATCCTGTGCAACCATCACGACGAACTGGCCAAGCAGCGCTCGTTCGTCGATACGATGCTGCAACTTGGTGCCGACGGGCTGATCCTGTCACCGGCCATCGGGACACCGGCCAGCGACATCCACCTGGCCGAGGAAAACGAATTGCCGGTGACGCTGATCGCTCGCACGATCGAGGGCTCCGGCGTCTGTGGCTTTCGCGGCGACGATTCCTACGGCATGGGGCTCGCGGTCGACCATTTGATCGGGCGCGGCCACCGCTCGATCGCGATGATCGGCGGCACGGCGATGACCTCGACCGGGCGCGATCGGGAGGCCGGCTATCTGGCGGCGCTGACGCGCGGCGGCATCGAATTCCGCGACGAATGGCGCATCAAAGGCCCGCGTGACCGCCATTCCGGCTTCGACGCCGTGTCCGCTTTTCTCGCCATCGAGAACCGCCCGACCGCGATCGTCTGCTTTTCCGATCTCGTCGCGCTCGGCGTCATGTACGGCTTGTCGCGCGCGGGACTGCGGCCGGGTGTCGACGTCGCGGTGATCGGTTATGACGACATCGATGAGGCGGTGATCGCGACGCCCTCGCTGACCACCGTCGCGAACGGCCAGAGCGAGGTCGGGCGGCGGGCGGCGGGCGCCTTGCTCGACCGCCTCCAGGGCCAACCGGCGAACGAAGAGACCATCCTCATCACCCCGGAACTCAAAATCCGACAGTCCAGCGAACTCGCCTGGCCGGACTGACCCACCACAATTCTTCGATCCACACTTTTTCCAAGGGAGCCCCCATGTCCGACCTGTCCTCCGTGACCATCCTCGTCCCCGGCAAACTGAACCCCGATACGCTCGATACGCTGAAGACCACCTTCGATGTCGAGCATGTTCCTGATCGCGATGTGTCGAAGCTGAGCCAGGACCGCCGCAACGCCGTACGCGGGATCGCGCTGATGGGCGCGGTGCCGGCCGCCATGATGGATGCGCTGCCCAACCTTGAGATCATCGCCAATTTCGGCGTCGGCTACGATGGCGTCGATGTGAAGCACGCGACTTCCAAGGGTGTCATGGTCACCAATACCCCCGACGTCCTGACCGATGAGGTCGCCGACACGACGCTCGCCATTCTCCTGATGACGGTGCGCGAACTCTACGCGGCGGAAAAGCACCTGCGCGAGGGGCGGTGGGAGAGCGAGGGCAACTACCCGCTGACTCCGATGACGCTGCGCGGGCGCACCGCCGGCATCATGGGCCTCGGACGCATCGGCCTGGCCATCGCCCGGCGCCTCGAAGCCTTCGGCGTGCCGATCGAATATCACAACCGCTCGGAGCGGACCGATGTCACCTATCGCTACCATCCAAGCCTGGAAAGCCTCGCCAGTTCGGTCGATACGCTGATTATCGCGGCCCCCGGCGGCGCGGCCACCGAGCGCGCTGTGAATGCCAAAGTCCTGAAGGCGCTCGGGCCTGACGGCGTCGTCGTCAATATCGGCCGAGGCACGACCATCGATGAGCCGGCGCTGATCGAGGCTCTCGAAAACGGAACAATCCGTGCCGCCGGCCTCGATGTCTTCGAGAAAGAGCCGCACGTTCCCGCCCGGCTGATCGCATTGCCCAACACCGTGCTGCTGCCGCATGTCGGTTCCGCGTCGCGGCACACGCGGGGTGCGATGGGCGATCTCGTCGTCCGTAACCTGACCCATTGGTTCCAGGGACAGACGCCGGTTTCGCCGGTAACGGAATCAGTGAAAGCGGGCATCCTCCCACGCCAGGACTGAACGCTTCGATAACGGTCGCGATCCGCGTCAACCTTCGCTTAAGGTTCTAGGAAGCATAATGGTCCCGAACAATTTCGTGAGGGAACCGATATGAACTTTGCCGCGACGGCCTTTGGGGCCGGAATTGCCGCTTCCGTCTTCGTCGCCGGCCTGCAGGGCGCAACGGTCACGGCGACGGAGCCGGTCGCTGGCGTAGCGACCCTCGCGGCCACGGCAATGGTTTCGACCGCTGCCGCGGACACGACTCGCCTGAACGCCGTGCGTTTGATCGACCTGCGCAGCGGCGCAACCTGCAAGATTGCGGCGAGCCCAAACCTTGAGGCCGGCTTTGCCAACGCTCCGATCGGCCCGGATTGCGCCGGCTCGCCCACCCTGCAAAGCGTCTCGCAATGGCGCTCGTCGCGCGATGGAACGCTCGAGATGGCCGACAGCGAAGGCCGGACCCTGATGCGTTTCATGCCAGGCGACGGGGTGCTGTTCGAGTCGATCTATCCGTCCGACGCCATGGTGACCATCGTCCCCGCCAGAGGATAAGTTGCCGCCTCGCCCCTATTGCCCGGCGACAAGGCTCTCGCGCATCTCCGCCAGCCCGCGCCGCTGGCGACCCTCAGCGTCGAAATTCTCCGGCGCCAGCCAGGCATCGAAGCCGGCTTTGACCGTCGGCCAGCCGCTGTCGAGGATCGAATACCAGGCGGTATCGCGATTGCGGCCCTTGACGATCATGTGCTGGCGAAACAGCCCCTCGTAGCGAAACCCTAGCCGCTCGGCCGCCCGTTTGGACGGCTGGTTGCGATCGTCGCATTTCCATTCGAGGCGCCGGTAGCCCATTTCGTCGAACACCCGGCGCATGATCAGGTAGAAGGCTTCGCTCGCTGCCCGCGACCGCTGCAAGGACGGGGCAAGGCAGATATGGCCGATCTCAGTGACGCCGTTCGCCGCATCCGTGCGCATCAGCGCGGCAACCCCCTCCGCCCGACCGGTTGTCAAAGGCAAGATGGCGTGAAACCGGATGTTGTCGGCGAGATAGGTGGCTTCCGCCCAACTGCGGAATACGGCCTCGTCGGCGAACGGCCCGTATGCCATGTGATCGAAGATACTGCCCTGGCCATCTTCGGCCAAGGCCGCGAACAGCGCGCCGAAATGGCGATGGTCGACGATCGGCTCCACCTTGACGAAATGCCCCGCGATCGGTTGCGTCCCTGGAAATCCCCGGGCGGCGAAGTCCGTCAGCGCGCTCACCGCGCGTTCTTCCGTATGAAATTGAGCGTCTCGTCGCGGATCGCAGTATCATTGAGCGGGATGGCGGTCGCGAAGGCGGTGATCGCCCCCAAATGATCGACGCCTGGATAGATCGTTTCGGTCACCGAACCGCCTGAGGCGCGCATTTTCGCGGCCAGCGAGCGGGTGTTCTTCGGGTCGACCGTCGTATCGTCGGCGCCGGCGATCAACAGCATCGGCGGCTCCCCGCCGTCGACGAAGTTGACCGGCTGGCTCGCGGCGCGCTGCTCCTCTGGGAAGATCAGCTTGTAGCGCTCTTCCGTCAGCGGCAGGAAATCATACGGACCGGCAAGACCGATAAAGCCTGCGAGGTTTTGCGAGGCCAGCTTTTCCCTTGCCAGCCAGGTCTCGTCAGTGGCCAGCAGGCCGGCGATCTCGGCGCCGGCCGAATGACCCATCAGGAAAAGCGGGTGCGAACCGCCCGGCATGGCGTAGGCGCCACCGCGCACGGTCCTGGCAATTCGCGCCGTTGCCTTGGCGGCGTCCTCGATGAAGCCGGGAAATCGCACCTCCGGATAGTGGCGATAGTCGGGGATGGCGACGATGACGCCCTCGCTTGCCAGCGACTGGCCGACAAACAGATAGAGGTCCTTCGATCCCGAATCCCAGCCGCCGCCATAAACGAAGACAACGAGCGGCGTGTCCGGCGTCACCGTCGCCGGAATGTAGAGGTCGTAGGTGCCGCTGTCGCCGGGCATATAGCGAATGTCTTCGACGACGCTGTAGCCGTTGCCGCTGGTCGCGGCATTGAGCACCGCCGCGCAACCGGAAATGGCAAGCGCGGCGACCGGCCCCACCAGTGAGGCCACAACGGCAGGCCGGAAGCGGCTTTTCTGGCGGACGGCAGGGATGGCGGCAGGGGATTGGACGTTGCTCATGAAAGCGGAACTAGAGCGTCGGACGACAATAGGAACGCGTTCTGCCAGCGGGATTTCGTGACAAGGTCGAGGGGATCGTTGCGGGTCGTAGCGGCGCTACGGCCAAGACGGGCCCCGATGGAATTGGCCCGAAAGCTCCTGGCCCACCGATCGCCCCGCGCCGAATGGTGCGGAAAGGTCGATCGGCAGGTTTGCAAGCCTGCCGTTTGCCGGAGGCAAACAGGCGGGTGGGTTTCCGGTCGCCGGGCGCCCACTTTGTCGGCCGGCTCGACCGTAGCGCCGCTACGCTCGTCGCCGCCCTCCGCGTGGATCACCGCGGCGAACCGAGAAACAGAACCGCGTCCATATTGTTGTCCGACGCTCTAGGGTCGCGTCGCGCCGCAACAACGATCAAGCCTCGCAGTGATGCCTGCGGCACGGCGTCGCCGTCCCGTAGCGCTTCGCCTAACGGTCGCCAAGCCGCGCGCCGAGCCGCTCCAGCGCTTCCGCCGTCTCGTTAAGGCTATCGACGAAACGGGTGCGGTCCTCATGCCGCGCACCGTCGAATTCTTGGGACCGAGCGGAATGTTCGGCGATTTCGCCCTCGAGTTCGCGAATCCGCCGCCGGGCCTCGAACAATTCGTCCGAGCCCATGATGGCGGCCATGACCATCAGACGGAGATCGTCGATCTGTCCGAAACTTTGCCTCAGCTCGGCGATCCGGCCATCGACCTCCGCAGCGAGAGTCGTCAGGTGAGCCTCCTCCCCCTCGCCGCAAGCCATGCGATAGGTCTTTTCGTCGATAGTGACGACGATCTGTGGCATTCGACCTCTCTCCGCTGTCCCTACTTGTGGCGTTCGAGAACGCCGCGAACCCGTTCCATCGCGTCGACGAGTCGCTGCGAGACCTCACGGTTGGCGCGATCGAGCCGTTCGCCCCGCGCCAACGCCGCGTCGAGTTCGCGCGCCAGCCGGCCGCGGTCGGCCGTCATACGTTGAATCTCGGCTTCGCCGCCCCGCAGGAACGATTCCCGCTCCTCACGCTCCTCGACGGCGTGTTCCAGCCGCTCGATCGCGGTCCGAAGGCGCAGACGCGCCGTCTCGAACGGATCTTCCGACGACATCGCGTCGTCCCCCTGACACCAACCTGCGGGCAAAGCCCGGTTCTGACATATGCCTTCCGCGAATGCGCGTATGGCCCTTCATGGTCTAGCGTTTCGGGCTGGCCATGGAAAGCGCCGCGGTGGCGCGATCCCCCGATCCGTCGCGCCAGGATGCGGTCTTCGTTTGTTGACAGTAGCATAGCCATGTGATGACTGCCGCGCGTCACGGCCGTCAGGCCGTCAATCGGAGCGCCTTGATGACAACACCCGACCAGCATCGCCAGATGGCCAACGCCATCCGGTTCCTGTCGGCCGACGCCGTCGAGGCGGCCGGGTCGGGTCATCCGGGCCTTCCCATGGGCGCGGCCGACGTCGCCACGGTGCTGTTCACCCGCTTCCTGACCTTCGATCCGCGCGATCCCGACTGGGCCGACCGCGACCGTTTCGTGCTGTCGGCCGGGCACGGCTCGATGCTGCTCTACAGCCTCCTGTATCTGCTCGGATACGACGACATCGACATCGACCAGATCAAGAATTTCCGCCAGCTCGGCGCCGAGACCGCGGGACACCCCGAATTTGGCCATGCGGCCGGAATCGAGACCACCACCGGACCGCTCGGCCAGGGTCTCGGCAACGCCGTCGGCATGGCGATCGCCGAGCGCGTCATGAACGCGCGCTACGGCGACGGGATCGTCGACCATTATACCTACGTGCTGGTGGGCGACGGCTGCCTGATGGAGGGGATCAGCCAGGAAGCGCTCACGCTCGCCGGCCATCTCAAGCTGAGCAAGCTCATCGTCCTGTGGGACGACAACGGCATCACCATCGACGGCGAGGTCGCGCTGGCCGATTCGACGGATCAGGCGGCCCGTTTCGCGGCGAGCGGCTGGAATACGGTTCGCTGCGACGGGCATGATCCTGAGGCGATCGCCGAGGCGATCGAGGCGGCCAGGGCGAGCGAGCGGCCGACCCTGGTCGCCTGCAAGACCACGATCGGCTATGGCGCGCCGACCAAGGCCGGCACCGCCAAGGTACATGGATCGGCTCTCGGGCCGAAGGAGCTTGCCGCAACCCGCGAGGCGCTCGGCTGGGACCATGAGCCATTCGAAGTTCCCGCCGAGATCCGCGACCAATGGCGGATCGCCGGGCTGCGCTCCAGCACGCGCCGCAAGGAATGGCAAAAACGCTTCGCCGAGATCGATGCCGAGATCCGTGGCGATTTCGAGCGGCGGATGCGCGGCGATCTACCGAGCGGTTTCGTTCAGGCCATGCAGCGCTACAAGCGCGCGCTGAACGAGGAGCGCCCCACCGTCGCCACCCGCAAGGCTTCGGAAATGGTGCTCGAGATCATCAACGGCGTGGTGACGGAGACGATCGGCGGCTCGGCCGATCTGACCGGCTCCAACAACACCCGCACCAGCCAGACCGCCGCCATCGTTCCCGGCGACTATTCCGGCCGCTTCGTCCATTACGGCATTCGCGAGCACGCCATGGCCGCGGCGATGAACGGCCTGGCGCTGCATGGCGGCGTCATCCCCTATTCTGGCACGTTCCTGGTATTCTCCGACTATTGCCGCGGCGCGATGCGCCTGTCGGCCCTGATGGGCCAACGGGTCATCTATGTGATGACGCATGATTCGATCGGCCTCGGCGAGGACGGGCCGACGCACCAGCCGGTCGAGCATCTCGCCTCGCTCCGGGCGATGCCGGTGATGCAGGTGTTTCGTCCAGCCGATGCCGTCGAGACGGTGGAATGCTGGCAGCTCGCGCTGGAATCGCGCCACGCGCCCTCGGTGCTGGCCCTCAGCCGCCAGGATCTGCCGGCCTTGCGGCTCGACAAGCACGACGAGAACCGCAGTGCGCGGGGCGCCTACGAGATCAGCCCGGCCTCGGGCGAGGCGGAGGTGACGATCTACGCCACCGGATCGGAGGTCCAGATCGCCATGGAAGCGCGCACGCGTCTCGAGCGGGACGGCGTACACACCCGCGTCGTTTCGGTGCCGTGCTTCGAGCTGTTCGAGCAGCAAAGCCCGGAATACCAAGCAGCGATCCTCGACCACGGCACCGTCAATGTCGCGATCGAGGCCGGAATCCGCCAGGCTTGGGACCGCTTCATCGGGCGCGACGGAATCTTTATCGGCATGACCGGCTTCGGCGCCAGCGGCCGCGCCGCCGATCTCTATGAGCACTTCGGCATCACCGCGGATGCCGTGGTCGCCGCCGTCGAGGCGCGTCGCGGGTCGGAGCGTCCGGAGGAGGACGATGATGGCGAGCGCTAGCGAGCACCGCCCTTACGGCATCGAAAATCAGCGTCCGCATAAAAAAAGCTGACCGGGCCGAATATTGATCCCGACCGCCTGCTTCTGTACAGCCCAAGGTGACCGCGACACCCCCGCGACGTTTGCCGGCAGGGCGCGCCATCGAAGGAGACGGATCAATGACAGTTCGCGTTGCAATCAATGGCTTCGGCCGCATCGGCCGCAATGTGTTGCGGGCGATCGTCGAATCCGGACGGACCGACATCGAAGTGGTCGGCATCAACGACCTGGGCCCCGTCGAGACCAACGCCCATCTGCTGCGCTACGATTCCGTGCATGGCCGTTTCCCGGCCAAGGTCACCGTTGACGGCGACACCATCAGCATCGATGGCGGCAAGCCGATCAAGGTCACCGCGATCCGCGATCCCAAGGATCTGCCCTGGGGCGACCTCGGCGTCGACGTCGCCATGGAATGCACCGGCATCTTCACCGCCAAGGACAAGGCGTCCCTGCATCTGGAAGCCGGCGCCAAGCGGGTGCTCGTCTCCGCCCCGGCGGCCGGCGCCGATAAGACCATCGTGTACGGCGTCAACCACGACACGCTGACCAAGGACGATCTGGTCGTCTCCAACGCATCGTGCACCACCAACTGCCTGTCGCCCGTCGCCTACGTCCTGAATGAGCTCGTCGGCATCGAAAAGGGCTTCATGACGACGATCCACTCCTATACCGGCGACCAGCCGACGCTCGACACGATGCACAGCGATCTCTATCGCGGCCGCGCCGCCGCCATGTCGATGATCCCGACCTCGACGGGCGCCGCCAAGGCCGTCGGCCTGGTGCTGCCGGAGCTGAACGGCAAGCTGGACGGCGTCGCCATCCGCGTGCCGACCCCGAATGTCTCCGTCGTCGACCTCAACTTCATCGCCAAGCGCGAGACCTCGATCGAGGAAATCAACGCGGCGATCAAGGCGGCCGCCGACGGCAAGCTGAAGGGCATTCTCGGCTACACCGAGGAGCCGCTGGTCTCCATCGACTTCAACCACGACAGCCACTCCTCGGTCTTCCACATGGATCAGACCAAGGTTCTGGACGGCACCTTCGTGCGCATCCTGTCCTGGTACGACAACGAGTGGGGCTTCTCCAACCGCATGTCAGACACCGCCGTCGCCCTCGCCAAGGCGCGCTAACGGCCGGGTGGACAGGCGTGGGGCGGGGGGCCTCCCGCCACACGCCTGTGGCATGTAAGTTTAAACTCTGAACGCGACGCTTCCCCCGATCCGGTCATAGAACCCATATGGCGACGGTCCAGATACCGGAAAGCTCGCGATTTCACGTAGCGGCGGTCGCGCGCGGGGTTCGTCTCGCTGTTCCAAGGCTCTGATTTCCAGCCGATGCTCGAAACGCTTTACCTCGCCATCATCGTCGGCACCGTCCTGATCCTCATCGCGGCATTTTCGAGCCTGCTTGCCTTCCGCTTCGGCGCGCCGCTCCTGCTGCTATTCCTGTCGATCGGGTTGTTGACCGGCGTCGACGGCATCGGCATCGACTTCGACAATGCGAACCTCGCCTATGTCGTCGGGACGTTGGCGCTTGCCATCATCCTGTTCGATTCGGGCTTCGGCACGTCGCTGCAGGCTTTCCGGCAGGCGGCCGTGCCGGCGATCACCCTGGCGACCTTCGGCGTGCTGTTGACCGCCGGCCTTTTCGGCGTCGCCGCCTCCTATCTCCTCGATCTGCCCCTGATCGAGGGCATGCTCCTCGGCGCGATCGTCGGCTCCACCGATGCGGCGGCGGTATTCTTCCTGCTCCGGGTCGGCGGCGTCATCATCCGCGAACGCGTGCGCTCACTGCTGGAGATCGAATCCGGCACCAACGATCCGATGGCGATCTTCCTTACCATCGCGCTCGTCGAACTCCTGGCCTCCGGCACCGGGCTCGAGCAGCTCGGAGTCGACGTCCTGCTCGGCTTCGCCCAGCAGATGGGCCTCGGCATCGTCTTCGGTTTCGGCGGCGGCTGGCTGATCCGGACCCTCGTCGGCAAACTAGCGATCGACCGCGGGCTGCTGCCGGTGTTCACGCTGACGCTGGCCCTGCTCATCTTCGGCGTGACCGGAGCGCTGGGTGGGTCGGGCTTCCTCGCTGTCTACATTTCCGGCCTGTATGCCGCCAACAGCGGCCTGCGCAATACCGTCAGCCTCAAGCGTTTCCAGGATGGGCTGACGTGGCTTGCACAGATCGTGATGTTCCTGATCCTCGGCCTGTTGGCGACGCCCTCGCAGTTCGGCGAGATCCTCCTGCCGGCCATCGGCCTCGCCGCATTCCTGATCTTCGTTGCCCGACCCGTGGCGGTGTGGCTCTGCCTGCTGCCCTTCGACTTCCAGCGTCGCGAAAGCGCCTTCGTCTCGTGGGTTGGACTGCGCGGTGCGGTGTCGATCCTGCTCGCCATCGTTCCGCTGATCGGCGGTCTCGACGACGCCCGGCTGTTCTTCAACACCGCTTTCATCATCGTTCTCGCTTCGCTGCTTGTGCAGGGTTGGACGCTCGCCGTGGTTGCCCGGCGGCTCGGACTCATCGTACCGCCGCGGATCGGCCCCATCGAAAAGTTCGAACTGGAGCTTCCCGGTACGCCCGATCACGAACTTCTCTCCTACCGCGTCGTGCCCGACAGCCCGGTGGAACGCGGCGAACGGGTGCCACGCTGGGCGCGACCGTCACTGGTGATCCGCGACGGACGATCGATGCGATACCAGTATGCCGGGCGACTTCGATCCGGCGACACCGTCTATCTGTTCATCTCGCCGCGCTATCCGCCGCTGCTCGACCGGCTGTTCGCCAGCCCCGCCACCGTTCGGCCCGACGACGCGGAATTCTTCGGCGAATTTTCGGTCGATCCGGCGGCTGCCGCCAAGGATCTCGCCAACGCCTACGGAATCCACCTCCAGGACAACGAAGCCGACCTGTCGATCTCCGACATGATGATCCGCCGGCTTGGCGGGCGCGCCGAATACGGCGACCGGGTGGCCGTGCCGCCGATCGAACTGATCGTGCGCCAGACCGGCGTCGACGGGGCCGTCGTCGATGCCGGTCTGTCGCTGGAGCCGGAGAGCCGGCGCGGCGGCGGCATCCCCCTGTTCCTCAACCTGAAAGACATCATCCGCCTGCTGCGCCGCGTCAGCGGCCGTGGCGCTGCAAAGCCCTGAGCCGGGCAGCCCGCGCCCGATGTCCCGGCATCTACAAACATGGATTGTTGCACTATAGCCCATCGTAACACCGACGAGCCGCAGCGGCGGCCGACATGAATGGAGGACCTCTCATGACCACGCAGTTCAAGACGCTCGACGACGCCGATGTCGCGGGCAAGCGCGTCCTCCTCAGGGTTGACCTCAACGTACCGATGCAGGACGGCAAGGTCTCCGACCGGACCCGCATCAGCCGTATCCTGCCGTCCATCCGCGAAATTTCGGACAAGGGCGGCCGGGTCATCCTGCTGGCCCATTTCGGCCGGCCGAAGGGCAGGCCGAATCCCGAGATGTCGCTGGAGCCTCTGACGCCGGTCCTGTCCGAAATGCTCGGCATGCCGGTCGGTTTCTCCGACGATTGCATCGGGCCCATCGCGGCCGGCATCGTCACCGGGCTCAAGGACGGCGACGTCGTGCTTCTGGAAAACACCCGTTTTCATGCGGGTGAGGAAGCCAATGACGAGGATTTCGTCAGCCGCCTCGCCTCGCTCGGCGATATCTTCGTCAACGACGCCTTTTCCGCCGCCCATCGGGCGCACGCCTCGACCGAAGGCCTCGCCCGGCATCTGCCGTCCTATGCCGGTCGCACCATGCAGGCCGAACTGGAAGCACTCGAACAGGGCCTTGGCGATCCCGCCCGGCCGGTCGTCGCCGTCGTCGGCGGCGCCAAGGTGTCCACCAAAATCGACCTCCTCTCGAACCTCGTCAAACGGGTCGACGCGCTGGTTATCGGCGGCGGCATGGCCAACACTTTCCTCGCCGCGCAAGGCAAGGACGTCGGCAAGTCCCTGTGCGAGCACGATCTGGCCGACACGGCTCGGGCGATCATGGCGACGGCGAAAGACGCCGGCTGCGAGATCGTACTGCCCGTCGATGCCGTCATCGCCCGCGAGTTCAAGGCGGGCGCGGACAGTGAGGTCGTCTGGGTCGATGCGGTTCCGAACGACGCGATGATCCTCGACGCCGGGCCCGAGACGGTGAAGGTGGTCAGCGCTTGGCTCGACAAGGCGAAGACGCTGGTCTGGAACGGCCCGCTCGGCGCCTTCGAAATCCCGCCCTTCGACACGGCGACGATGGCTGCGGCCCGCCACGCGGCGGAACGGACCAAGACCGGCGAGCTCACCTCCGTCGCGGGCGGCGGCGACACGGTCGCCGCGCTCAACCAGGCGGGCGTTGCCGACGATTTCACCTACGTCTCCACGGCCGGCGGGGCGTTTTTGGAATGGATGGAGGGTAAACCGCTGCCCGGCGTCGAGATTCTCAAGGCCTGACGCGAAAATCGCGACGCTCCAAGGGCTCGAAAGACGAGGCGCGTGGCTATATCTTCTGCCACGAGCCACATCTAAGATCAGCGGAGCCCGGTCTGCCGTGTCATTTCAAACTGCCTCTCTCTCCTGGTTGATGTTTCCGGTCTATGTCTGGCAGGGCATCGGAGTCCGCCGCCGCGTCGAGCGCATGCCGCCGCCAGACGGCGCTGTCACCGGTTTCTTAGGCACTGAGGCAATCCGCGACACGGCGATCCGGCTGCTGGTCATCGGCGACAGTTCGGCCGCAGGCGTCGGCGTCGCCAATATCGAGGACAGCCTCGCCCCGAAGCTGGCGGAACGGCTCTACGCCCTCACCGGCCTGTCGGTGTTCTGGCGGACGGCGGGCTCCAACTCCGCCGTCTCGGCCGAGGTGCGCGACCATGTCGTGCCCAATCTCGCGCGCGAGGCGTTCACCCACATCGTCCTGATGATCGGCACCAATGACGCCAAGAATTTTCACGGCGCCCGCAAGTTCAAGAAGGGCTTCGGCGGCCTCCTCTACGCGCTGAAGGCAAAGTGGCCGGAGGCGCGCATCGTCTGGTCGCCGCCGGTCGACCTGAAGCGCGTGCCGGCGCTGCCGCGCGGCCTTGCCCATGTCTTGGAACTGCGCGCCCGGATCATCCGCCGCATGGGCGCGCGGCTGTGCGTCGAGCGCGGCGCGATCGCCTCGACGTCGCTGCCCCGGGTCGAGCCGGCGGGTTTTTCCCGCGACGGTTTCCACGCCTCGATCGAGGGCTATGCCTATTACGCCAACCATCTGGTCGGCTACGTGCTGGGGGACCGCTCGCGGGCGGACGAGACCTCAGGCGCTCTCCGCTGAACGCTTGCTGCGATCCGCCGACCGCGTGGAGGATTGCAACGGATCGAGGATCTGTGTGTCGAGCGGTGCCTCCCGGCGTTCCTCCAGATCCTTCATGGTCAAGGTCATCCGCAGGCCCGCGGACGTTATGTCACGCTCAACCGTCGCGTCGAGTTGATGTGCCATCGCCTTGAGCATGACCGAGCCGAATCCGCTCGTTTTCCCTTCCGAATCCGACTTGTCGTCGGGCGGCACCTTCGAGCGTTCGGCCCACACCAGCGTGACGACGCCGCTCGCCGTGCGTTTCCAGGTCACGTCCACTTCACCGCCTGAACAGCCCAGAGCGCCATATTTCGCGGCGTTGGTGGCTAATTCGTAGAGGATCAGGCCGATCGGCGTGACGTTGGACCTGGAAACCGTCAGGGGGTCGCCGGCGATATTGATCCGGAAGTCATCGGTGTTTGCATAGGGTTCGAGCACGCTTTTGACGATCGACCCCAGCTGCGATTCCGTGGCGCCTTGCGTATCGGCGTGGGCGCGGGCCAACGCGTTGATGCGGCCGCGCGCCTCGTCGGCCACCTCCTGCGGCGTGGTCGCGTGGCTCGCGGCTAGCGCAACCAGTGACGAGGTCATCGCGAACAGGTTCTTGACGCGGTGATCCAGTTCATGCGCCAGCATGCTGGTGTTGCGGTTCGCTTCCTCCAGTTCGCGATTGGAATGGGCCAGTTGCTCGGTTCGCTCATCGACGCGCCGCTCGAGAACGCGGCCCGCCTCCCGTAACTGCCCGGTCAACTGCTCGTTCTCCCGCCTGTAGTCCCGCAGCCAGCTCGTCGCCCGTCGCATCGCCCGGCCCGTATCGGCGAGTTCCTTCATCCGCATGGACGGTAGCGGCGTGTCGTCGAACTCGCCCTTGGAAATATGGCTCGCCTGCGCGGCCAGAGCCTTGATCGGCTTGGTCAGGGCACGAGCGAGGAGAGCGCCAAAGAGCGCGGTTATCGCGACGACGATCGCGACTACCAACAGCCCGATATTGCGGACCCGCTGGAGCGGACTCAAGATATCGCGCTCCGGCAGATAGGTTATGACCACCCATGGCGTGCGCGAACCAGAGAGACGCCGCACCGCACCGCGCCAGTTCTCGCCCTGCGCTGTGAAACGTGTGAGCCGCGTCTCGCCAGGATCAAGATCCACCAGACCGCCTGGCAGGCTGGCAACCGCTTGGGCGAGCGCCGGATCATCGATCTCGGTCACCTTGGCAAAGCGCTGCTGCCCCTTGCCATCTGCGGCGCGAACGAATGACGCATCACGGTGAGCAATCACATCCCCGGTCTGGGAGACAATTGCCGCCGAACCATTCTGGCCGACCTGCAAACCATCTAGGAATTGCGATAGCGCGCCGATCTCGATGTCGATGCCGACCGCGCCGCGCATGGTCATGCCATCCTCGCCCAGGACGGGCGTGGCGACGGTGATTCCCGGGCGTTGCGAGGAAAAGAAGATGTACGGATCGGTCCAGACGACCTCCCTTCCCTCCATGGCTCTCAGATACCAGGGGCGGGTGCGGGGATCGTAGGTATCCGCGTCATCCCGGCGCCGCGAGACACGGCGCAACTCGTCATCGAAATAGTCCAGTTGCACGGAGCGGACGGGGTCGGTCTCGATCCATTTGGTTCGATACGTCGCACCCTCGACCGTGTCGTCGCGGCTGACATAGACAAAGGATCCGTCCGTCGCGCCGTAGAAGATGCCTGCGAAATCCTTCCGCGCGCGCAGAACCTCATAAAGGTATCGCGTGAGAATCGCTCGGTTGTCGGTCTGAACGACCGCCCGCTCGGCCAGTCTTTGCGAGAGAGTAGCCGCGTCATCGGCGGGGTTCAGGAAATTTTCGGTAAACCGGGTGGTGTCGTGCGCGACCCTTTCCGTCAGCTGTTCGGCATAGGACAGAAGCACGCTTTGGGACGCGAAGTAGGTCAACGCCAGCACGGCCAGCAACGCGGCGACCTGCAGGCCCACCAGCGTCGATGTCAGAACCGTTCGACATGACCACATCCCCAGGTCTCTCCTGTCCGCCAATCAAGAGGCAGGAGTGTGAACGGGCGAGAGGCGAACTACAAGGCAGGGTGTCCGAAGATTCGCCGTGGCGAAGAGTTATCGAAAGCGGCAATGGCAGGCTGCCCCGAAAGCCTCTTGGATATGTTTCAGAACTACGCGCCAAAGGCTCAGGAGTGCCTTAAAGTCGTATCGCGATGAAGCGACACCCGATTTTCGCAGGTTTGATCGTTTGAGCACACCAAGGACGTTGATTCTGCAACGTTTTTAACGGCCACCGGAGACACTCCGATGAACCGTTGATGGGCAGGCGGTGACGCTACGAGGGTTGGGGTCCGGCGGAGCGGCGCCAGCGCCCAGATATCCGGCGCTGGCGTTCTCTCAGGCCGCCTTCACTTTCGGTTCGCGCTCCCAATGGCGCAGCGCGCGGCAGCTCTCGACAAAGCCCTGCGCATCTTCTGGCGCACCCAGTTCCATACAGCCCTTGTCCAGATCCGACGCGATGCCGGTCTTCTCCAATAGCGTCATGACGTCCGGCGAATAGGCCATGAATTTGCAATGAGCGAAAGCGTCGGTAACAAAGTCCCTGGCCGGGGCGATCCTGGTCAGCAACTCGGCGCCCTCCTTGCTGGCCAGCACCGCTACCGCGTCGTAAAGTAGCGAGGGGCCTCCATCGACTTTTTGCTTGGCCTCGATCCAGCTGCCATCGCTTGCCTTGACGCCGCCCACCATCGGAGCCACGACCTCGAACATCGCGCCCTCGGCCTCGATCGCCGACTTCAACGCCTTGAACAGGTCGGCGTCGACGCCGTCCGTAACAAGCACGCCCAGCTTACGTCCCTTCAGGCTCTTCGGCCCATTGAGCAGAATGGACAGCTTCGGTGACGTTTTCAGGTCCATCTTGGTCGGCCTTGCGGCGTCGGCGGCCTCCGGCATTTTCTTCAGACGAAGACCGTCCCCAACGCTCTTGGCCAGGTCCTCGTCCACATTGAGCAGATGCGCGACCATCCGCATCCGGATGGCCGTGGTCTCGACTTTCGACAGCTCGAAGATGAAAGCGTCGGCGATGTGGTTCTGCTCGGTCCCCGTCTGGGACAGGTAGAACTGGCGTGCCTGACTGTAGTGGTCGGCGAATGTCTCCGAGCGGACCCGGCGCTTTTCGCCCACGACATCCTCGGGGTGAGAGGACAAGCCTTTTTCCGGCGATTCACGCGGCCCGCCCATTTCCCCGCCCCACGAGTTCGGCTCGTAGTTGGCCCGACCCTTCGGGTTGTGCATGGCCATGTGGCCGTCCTGCTGGAAGTGATGGAACGGGCAACGCGGCGCATTCACCGGAATATGGGGAAGTTTGGGCCGCCGAGCCGCTTCAACTGGGTATCCAGATAGGAGAAGTTGCGCCCCTGCAGTAGCGGGTCGTTGGTAAAGTCGATGCCTGGCACAACATTACCGGTCTGGAAAGCGACCTGCTCGGTCTCCTGGAAGAAATTATCGACACAACGATTGAGCGTCATCTTGCCGACGATGCGGATCGGCACTTCCTCCTCGGGAATAATTTTCGTGGGGTCGAGAACGTCGAAATCGAACTTCTCCGCGAAACTCTCGTCGAAGAGCTGCAAGCCGAGTTCCCATTCAGGAAAATCACCCATCTGGATCGCATCCCAGAGGTCGCGACGATGAAAATCGGGATCGGCACCGTTCAATTTGAGTGCCTCATTCCAGACGACCGACTGCAGACCCTGCTTAGGCTTCCAGTGAAACTTGACGAAGGTGGATTTTCCCTCGGCGTTGATCATCCGGAAGGTGTGGACGCCGAAGCCTTCCATGAAGCGGAAGGAGCGTGGAATCGTCCGGTCGGACATAATCCACAGGGCCATGTTTATCGATTCAGGCGTGAGCGAAATGAAGTCCCAAAAATTGTCATGCGCCGTCTGCGCCTGCGGGAATCCACGGTCTGGCTCCTGTTTGGCGGCATGGATGAGATCGGGGAACTTGATCGCGTCCTGGATGAAGAACACCGGGATGTTGTTCCCGACGATGTCCCAGTTTCCCTCCTTGGTATAAAATCGGCAAGCGAAACCACGCACGTCCCGCGCCAGATCGGCTGACCCCTTGTTACCGGCCACTGTCGAGAACCGGACGAACATATCGGTTTTCTCGCCAGCCCGCTGAAAGATATCGGCACGCGTGATGTCGGAAAGCGACTCGTAGGTCTCGAAGGTTCCATGAACCCCGAATCCGCGCGCATGGACCACCCGCTCGGGAATTCGCTCATGGTCGAAATGGAAGATCTTTTCGCGGAAATGCTGGTCCTCCATCAGCGTCGGCCCACGCTGCCCGGCCCGCAAGGAGTTCTGGTCGTCGGCGACAGGAACGCCGCCTTGGGTTGTCAATACCGGTACATCGCCGCCGGCGACCTGGTGGATCCGCCCCCTGCGCCGCGTTCAAATTCGACGCCGCCGAGCTCGATAGCGCCTCTGGCCTTCTTGCCGGAATTCTTGCTCATTTCATCACCCCATTTCGTCGATCGTGGCAGCGCGGCGGTCAGGAGAATCAGAACGCAGCTTGCAGACCTCAAACTCCGGAGTTCGCGCTGCGTTCCGTAACGAATGGATAGCCAACCTTCCAATACGATCCGACTGTCGAGAGCCGCGGCGTGGTTCAGAACGAGTGCGCCATCCCCGGCGCGAGAAGCCTCGAATCTTGGGCCGCGCCGGCGCACGAGGCGGGACCTGACCGCCGGGGTAGGGATGGCCGCGGGCTAATCCGTCACTGCGCCCCGGCAGTATCCTCAACGTCGGTTTCCGGACGGTCGTCGCCTTTGGCGATTTCATCGTGCCAGTTTCCGTCGGCGTCCTCGTAGCGGATTCCGATCGTCTCGCCTGCCGCACGCTGCCGCGCCGCGGCGCTCCGAGCGGCAAAGAGCGCCCGATCATGGGTCGGGAAAGTCTCTGAAAGAACATCCTGAACCTTGTAGGCCCAGCCGCCGTCGTGCCGAACAACCTCGTAGTGAACCTGGGTCATGGAACTCCTTCCTGCGTTTCCGGGACTGTCTCATTCGCAAACGTGAGGATACACCGATGCGTTCCTGCATCCACGAACCTCGGCAGATAAAACGCGCACCAGGCTTCGAGCGTCCGGCGTCATCACGCGTCGCTACTCCGCCTCGTCCTCGTAGCCGACCAGATGCAGCGGTCGCGCGCGCAGCTGCCGCAATTCGCACCAGCGAACCAATGCCTCCTCGCGGCCGTGGGTCACCCAGACCTCGTCCGGGGCGATTTCCTCGATCGTTTCGGTCAGTTCGTCCCAATCGCAGTGGTCGGAGATGATCAGCGGCAGTTCGACGCCGCGCTGGCGAGCGCGCTGGCGCACCCGCATCCAGCCGCTGGCGAAGCACGACACCGGATCGGGAAACCGCCGCGCCCATTTGTCGGCAAAGGCCGAGGGTGGCCCAACGATGATGGCGCCGGCGAAATCGCCCTTGCCGCCCCCTTCCACCGTCGCCGGCCGCAATTCGCCAAGGTCGATACCCTCGCTCCGGTAATAGTCGCAGAGCTTTGTCAGCGCGCCATGGATGTAGATCGGCGCATCGTAGCCGGCCTCGCGCAAATGCTTGATGACGCGCTGCGCCTTGCCGAGAGCATAGGCGCCGACGAGATGGGCGCGCTCGGGAAACTGCTCGACTGATTTCAAGAGCTTGGCGACCTCGTCGCGGGTATCGGGATGGCGGAAGACCGGCAGCGCGAAGGTCGCCTCGGTGATGAACACGTCGCAGGCGACCGGCTCGAAGCCGGCGCAGGTGGGGTCCGGCCGACGCTTGTAATCGCCGGAGGCGACGATCCTGAGGCCCTTGTGCTCGACGGCGATCTGCGCCGAACCCAGCACATGGCCGGCGGGATGAAAGCTGACAGACACGTCGCCGATCCGGATCGTCTCGCCAAGCGCAGCGGTCTGACGTTCGGCGCAAAACGCCTCGCCATAGCGCAGCGCCATGATGTCGAGGGTCTGCCGGGTCGCCAGAACGCTGTCGTTTCCCGGCCGCGCGTGATCGGCATGGCCGTGGGTGACCAAGGCGCGAGCGACCGGGCGCACCGGATCGATATAAAAATTGCCGGGCGGGCAATAGAGCCCTTCGGGCGTCGGGTGGAGGAGGTCGTCGGGCTTCATTGTCGACGACAGATAGCGCCGTGAGCGCCGTCAGAAAGCGCCCGGCGGCGGCGCTCGCTGGACGGTGATTGGCGCAGGCCCACGTTTTCCGGCGATAGTGCGCGCCGATCCACCCGATTCGGCAGGCGGCCCATGTCATCGACGTTCTGGCTCACGACGCTTGCGATGATCGCCTTCGCCGGCAATTCGATCCTTGCCCGGCTGGCGCTCGGCGACGGCGCCATCGACGCCGCCGGATATACCGGCGTGCGGCTCGCGTCCGGCGCGGCGGTGCTGGCGCTGCTGCTCGTCAACGCCAACCGCAAGTCAGCTCCGACGGTCCGGCTGCCGGGCGGCTGGCCCTCGGCACTGGCCCTGTTCGTCTACGCCGTGGCGTTTTCCTATGCGTATCTGCAGCTCGGCGCGGCGGTCGGCGCGCTGGTGCTGTTCGCCTCCGTGCAGGCGACGATGATCGCATGGGGCCTGATTCGAGGCGAACGGCCTGGCCTTTCAGAGATCGCCGGACTGACGATCGCCTTCGCCGCTTTCGTCTACTGGATCGCCCCCGCGCTGGTGACGCCGGCTCTCCTCGGAACCGTCCTGATGATCGCCTCGGGCGTCGCCTGGGGCGTCTATTCGCTACGCGGACGCGCGGCCACCGACCCGATGGGCGAGACCGCCGGCAACTTCATCCGCACCGTGCCGCTGGCGATCCCGCTGATCGCGCTCTCCGCGTTCCAGAGCGGCATGACGACCGCCGGAATCGTCATCGCCATCGCCTCCGGCGCGGTTACGTCGGGCTTGGGTTACGTCCTCTGGTATCGGGCGCTGCCCGGCCTGACGGCGACGCGTGCGTCCATCGTGCAGCTCACCGTGCCGGTGATCGCTGCGCTGGGCGGCGTATTGTTTCTCGCCGAGGCGCTGAACCTGCGCTTCGTGCTGGCGGCGACGCTCATTCTCGGCGGTATCGCGCTGGCCCTGCTGGTAAGGAAGCGTTAATCGTCGCCTCCTTCACCCGAGAGCGGGACCGACGGCTCTATCCTGGAGCTGACCTCGTTCGATATTCCGTCGGCTCCTCCTGGGTGGGGAGCGCGCAACGGTTATGGATGTCGGTCGCAGCAATTGCGGCGTGCCCCATGGCGACGACGATCTGGTCGAGCCCGCGCACAACCGCGCCGGCGGCGTAGAGCCCCTCGACGTTCGTGTGGTTGTGTTTATCGACGGTCAACGCCCCGTCTGCGTCATGTTCCGCGCCGAGAGCCACGGCCAGTTCGGATCGCAGCGTCAGCCCCAATGCCGAATAGATGAGATCGAACCGGTGTTCGGCTCCGCTTTCCAACCGTATCGCGGCAATCCGGTCACCCTCGACCCGAAGCTCGCCGATTGGTTCAGTCACGACCTTCACCCCGTGTCGGTTGGCCAATTCCCATTCCTCGCCACCGAGCTCCATCGGGACGCCGAGCGTCAGGAAGGTCACATCACGCGAATAGGTCCGCGCCACGAATGCGGCTTCGCCAAGCCCCCGCGCCCCGCGCCCTATGACGGCGATCGCCTTGTGCTGGGCTTCGTAGCCGTCGCAGATCGGGCAATAGCGCACCAGTCCGCGTCGCACCGCATCGGGCACGTCAGGCAGGTCCGGCTCGATGTCACGGGCGCCGGTCGCGAGCAGAACGTTCCGGGCCGTCACGTCGAAGGACCGACCTTTGGCACCCGGCACGACCTCCACGTGGGCGTGAAAAATACCGTCGTCACGCTTCTCGAGGCGCACGACCTTGCCTTCGGCGATCTCCGCTCCGTAATGGCAAGCGTGCGCGCGCTCGCGCACCAGAATCTCGCGGCCGGTGATGCCTCGTTCGAAGAAGGGAATATTATGGCTAGTCGGTATCCAGGCGGCTCTGGGATCACCCGCGTCCACGATCAGGCTGCGGCGCTTGAAGCGGGCAAGATAGAGCGCCGCCGTCAGGCCCGCCGGGCCTGCTCCGATGACGAGGCAGTCGAGCAAGGTGTCAGAATCGGAGACGGGCATCGCAGGCTTCCTGGTTTATGGCGGAAAAGGGTGATGATCGGGCGGGCGCACCGCGCAAATGGCCACCCGTCCGAGAACGTCAACAGCCGAACCGGCACCGAACCAGCGAGCAGCTGAGGTGCGGGTTTCTGAGGGATCGGTCCGGATCATGACAGCCAGGAGCAAACTCCCGGGCGGCACGCAGCCCGACGGCGCGGCCTCGCTGCCCGAACCGTTCCTCGACTGGTTCGCGCGAAACGGCTGGTCGCCGCGACCGCATCAGCTTGATCTTCTGGGGCGTGCCGAGGCCGGCGCCTCGGTGCTGCTGATCGCGCCGACCGGTGCCGGCAAGACGCTCGCCGGCTTCCTGCCCTCGCTCGTCGACCTCCACCGGCGCGCGCCCACGAAGCCGGGCACGCGGCCGCGCGGCGTCCACACGCTCTACATTTCGCCGCTGAAGGCGCTCGCAACCGACATCCGCCGCAACCTGGAAAGGCCCGTCGCCGAGATCGGCCTCGACGTTTCGCTGGAAACACGCACCGGCGACACCTCGCAGGTGCGCCGCCAGCGCCAGAAGCTGAAGCCGCCGGACATTCTTCTGACCACGCCGGAGCAAGTCGCGCTGCTGCTGGCCGCCAAGGACGCGCGTGGGTTCTTCTCGGATCTTCGCTGTGTGATCTTCGACGAATTGCACTCGCTGGTCACCTCGAAGCGCGGCCATCTCCTGTCGCTCGGTCTGGCGCGATTAAGACAGCTTCGGCCGGACCTTCAGACCATCGGCTTGTCGGCGACGGTCGCCGAGCCCGACAAACTGCGCCGCTGGCTCGTCGCGCAGCCCGCGGACGCCGCCCCGATGGCGGACCTGATCACGGTCGAGGGCGGTGCCAAACCCGACATCACGATCCTCCAATCCGAGGAGCGCGTGCCCTGGCAGGGGCACGGCGCGACCTACGCCATGAAAGAGGTCTACGAGGCGATCCGCGCGCACCGGACAACGCTGTTGTTCGTCAACACCCGCAGCCAGGCGGAGCGGCTGTTCCAGGAACTCTGGCGGATCAACGACGAGACACTGCCGATCGCGTTGCATCACGGCTCGCTCGACGTCGCCCAGCGCCGCAAGGTCGAGGCGGCGATGGCCGCTAACCGGCTGCGCGCCGTCGTCGCGACCTCGACGCTCGATCTCGGTATCGACTGGGGCGATGTCGACCTCGTCGTCCATGTCGGCGCGCCGAAGGGCGCGTCCCGCCTCGCCCAGCGGATCGGCCGTTCGAACCACCGCATGGACGAGCCCTCCAAGGCGATCCTGGTGCCGGCCAACCGCTTCGAGGTGATGGAATGCCAGGCGGCGCTCGACGCCAACTATCTCGGCGCGCAGGACACGCCGCCGCTGAGGGACGGCGCGCTCGACGTGCTCGCCCAGCACGTCCTTGGCATGGCCGTCGCCGAGCCGTTCCGCGCCGATGACCTCTATGGCGAGGTGACGACGGCCGCTCCCTATCGCGATCTCGACCGCGAGACGTTCGACCGGATCGTCGATTTCGTCGCCACCGGCGGCTACGCGCTCAAGGTCTACGAGCGCTACGCCAAGATCAAGCTGACCGAGGATGGCACCTGGCGCATCACACACCCGCGCGTCGCCCAGCAATACCGGATGAACGCCGGCACGATCATCGAGGCGCCGATGCTCGCCGTCCGGCTGATCCGCCGCAAGACGCGGAGCGCGATCGGCCGCGGCGGCCCTGTGCTCGGCAAGATCGAGGAAGGCTTCGTCGAGAGCCTGGCGATCGGCGACACCTTTTCCTTCTCCGGCATGGTCCTGCGCTTCGAGGGCATTCGCGAGAACGAATGCTATGTCTCGAAGACCGTCGCCGAGGACGCCCGGATCCCGGCCTATGCCGGAGCGAAATTCCCGCTGACCACCTATCTGGCCGAACAGGTGCGCGCCATGCTCGCCGACCCGGCCCGCTGGGGCGCGCTTCCCGAGCAGGTGGCGCAATGGCTGGCAATCCAGCAGCGCAAGTCGGTCATTCCCGGGGCGAACGACCTGTTGATCGAGACCTTCCCGAACGGCCAGCGCTTTTTCATGGTGCTCTATCCCTTCGAGGGACGTCTTGCCCACCAGACCCTTGGCATGTTGCTCACCCGCCGGCTGGAGCGGGCACGCGCCAAGCCGCTGGGCTTCGTCGCCACCGACTACGCGGTCTCGATCTGGGGCAAGGGCGATATCGGCGCGATGATCGCCGACCGAAAGCTCTCGCTCGACGCGCTCCTCGACGAAGACATGCTCGGCGACGATCTGGAAGCCTGGATGGCCGATTCCTGGCTGCTCAAACGCACCTTCCGGCAATGCGCGGTGATTTCCGGGCTGATCGAAAAGCGCCATCCGGGCCAAGAGAAGACCGGGCGGCAGATGACCGTTTCGGCCGATCTCATCTACGACGTGCTGCGGGCGCACGAGCCGGACCACATCCTGATGCGGGCGACCTGGGACGATGCGGCGACCGGGCTTCTCGACGTCCGGCGCGTGTCGGACCTTCTCGCCCGGATCAAGCACCACATCGTTCACAAAAATCTCGACCAGGTCTCGCCGCTGGCCGTGCCGATCATGCTGGAGATCGGCCGCGAAAGCGTCATGGGCGAGGCGCGCGACGAGGTCTTCGCCGAGGCGATGGAGGCGGAGCTGGTTCGGGCGGCGCTGGGGTGAGTATTCGGTCAACTCAGATCGATCGAAGGAAGATCGCGAGCTCCGTGGACAATCCGAACAATCTCGACCTTGTCGCTGTCGACTTGGAAAAGCACGAGGAACGGCGGAACCGACAGGACGCGAACGCCCTCCGCGATATCCGGCCGTGCAACGCCCATTTCGGGAAAAAGGGCCAAGCGGATAATTCGCTCACCGATGCGGTCGATTTGTCGGTCGGCGGCAAGCGGGCTGTCCAAGGCGATATGGAGCCAGATTTCGATCAAATCCGCTTCGGCGTGCGGCCTGCGGACGATCCGGCGTTCAGCCATCCGTACCGGGCCGGCGGCGCACGAGGATATCCTGCCCCTTCGCCTTGATCGCGTCTAGATCGAGAAGCTCGGGCTGGCCGCTGGCAAGCCCTTCCTGCCATTTGCGCCGCAGCCGCGTGGCATCGGCGGTCTGCGCGTGGCGCTTGTCCTGCCAATCGCGCAGAGCTTCGTGCATGATCTCGTCGGTGGAGGCGTAATCGCCGCTGGCGACGGCCGTTCGCAGCGCCTCGGCCTCCTCGGCGGGCACGACAATCGATATCTCCTTCACATCGGCCATCACGGCAGCTCCCGTTTGGTCAATCCTAACGGCAGAAGGCGGGACCTGCCAAGCAGGCTTCCCATCGCCTACCTGAACATCAGCACCGGCCGAAGGCAGGCACGGACGATCTCGCTGGTCGTCGAGCCGATCAGGAAGTTGCGGATGCGCGAGTGGCCATAGGCGCCCATGACGATCAGATCGACGTCGTCGCGCTTCACATGGGCGGCGATCACTTCGTCGGGCTCGCCCTTTTCCAGCGTCGCGGTCACGTCGTAGCCGGCCTCGCGAAGGCGCGCGGCCGCGCGGTCCAGCCGCTCGTCGGACGGTTTCGACGACACCATGACGAGTTCGCAGGCCGCGCCCTTCAAAAGCGGGCTGGCGACGAGATGGTCGATCGCCTTCGTCGCACTCGGGCCGCCATCGAAGGCGACGATAAACCGGCGAATCGGCCGAAAGGCGCGCGCGGCGACGAGAACCGGCTTTGTCGAGGCGCGCAGCACCCGCTCCAGATTGGAGCCGAGATGCAGCTTGGCGAAATCCGCCGCCTCGCCGCGCTTGCCGATGATGACGAGATCGGCGTCCTTTTCGAACTCGATCAGCGTGTCGACGACATCGCCGGAGCGCAGCCGCTCCTCGACCGCCGAGACGCCCTTTTCGTTCAGGCGCGCGCCGGCCTCGGCCAGCACCAGACGGCCGCGTTTGCGCGCCAGCTTGCCCTTCTGCTCGTCGAAATCGGCGAGTTCCTTGAGCAGCGTCTCGCGCTCGCCGAGATCGAGATTGCCGGACAGGTCGGCGGGCGCCGAGGGAGTATCCCGACGGCCGATGATATGCATCAGTTCGACCGGGGCGCCGAGCCTGTCGGCGGCCCAGGCAGCGTTGTCGCAGACGCTCTGGGTGTATTGCGAGCCGTCGACCAGCGCGAGAATCTTGCTCATACCGTCCTCCCTCAGTGCCCTGGCAACTCGTCCAGCGCGCCCGGCTTATCATGCACGCCGAGACGATCAACCAGCGTGCTGCTCGCCTCGTTCATGCCGAGCACCTCGACGTCGGTGCCTCCGCGACGGAACTTGATCACCGCCCGGTCGAGCGCGCCGACCCCGGACAGGTCCCAGATATGGGCGCGTCCGACGTCGATGGTCACCTTGTCGACGGCTTCCTTGAAGTCGAACGCAGCGACGAAATCCTCGACCGAGGCGAAGAACACCTGACCCTGGACATGATAGGTCCGGTGCGTCCGATCATCCGACAACTTCGATGTCACAGCGAAGATCTGCGAGACCTTGGAGGCGAAGAAGATGCCCGACAGCATGACGCCGACGAGAACGCCGATGGCCAGATTGTGGGTCCACACGACGGTGATCACGGTGGCGAGCATTACCGCGCTGGAGCGGCGCGGATGGGTTCGCAGATTGACGAAGGAATCCCAGCTGAACGTGCCAATCGACACCATGATCATGATCGAGACAAGCGCCGCCATCGGGATTACCGCCACCCAATCGCCGAGCGCGACGATGAGGAACAAGAGCGTCACGCCCGCGAACAGGCAGGACAGCCTTCCGCGACCGCCGGATTTCACGTTGATGACCGACTGGCCTATCATCGCGCAGCCAGCCATGCCGCCAAAGAAACCGGTGACGGTGTTGGCGATGCCCTGCCCGTAGCATTCGCGGTTCTTGTCGGAGCCTGTGTCGGTCAGATCGTCGACCACGGAGGCGGTCATCAGCGATTCCAGCAGACCGACGATCGCGATCCCGGCCGAATAGGGCAGGATGATGCGCAGCGTCTCCAGCGTCAGCGGAACGTCGGGCATGAAGAAGTAGGGCAGCGTCGAGGGTAATTCGCCCATGTCGCCGACGGTGCGCAGATCGAAGCCGAAGAACAGCGACACGGCGGTCAGCACCACGATGGTGACCAGCGGCGAGGGCACGGCGGTGGTCAGTCGCGGCAGGAGATAGATGATCGCCAGCCCCGCCGCGACCATGACGTAGGTCATCCACGGCACACCGACCAACTCGGGAATCTGGGCGAGGAAGATCAGGATCGCCAGCGCGTTGACGAAACCGGTCATCACCGAGCGCGAGACGAAGCGCATGGCGTCGCCGAGGCGCAACAAGCCAGCGACGAGCTGCAACAGGCCGGCGAGGATCGTCGCGGCGAACAGATATTGCAGGCCGTGATCGGCGACCAGCGTCACCATCAGGACGGCCGTCGCAGCGGTCGCCGCCGAGATCATGCCAGGTCGGCCGCCGAAGATCGCCGTCAGCACGGCGATCGAGAAGGAGGCGTAGAGCCCAACCTTCGGATCGACCCCGGCGATGATCGAAAAAGCGATGGCCTCGGGGATCAAGGCCAGCGCCACGACGAGACCAGAGAGGAGATCGCCACGAACGTTGCCGAACCAGTCGGCATAAAGATTGCGAGTCGAGAACATCGGCTCCGAAGACATCTGGACGCCAAATCGCCGCGGCGGACCGGGCGACGGTGCCGCGGAACGGTTCGGTCAGTGTGGCGTCTGGATTGGCCGGGGGATCGGCGCCCGGCATAGCCACCCGCGCGGAGCGGGTCCTTATGTGCGGTGCACTCATCGCCGATCGCGGCGCTCAAATCAACCCATGCCGTTGCGAGACGCTGCGTCGCCTTGCCTTTGCCCGAATGAATGGTTCGATAGGAACGAAACGCGAATCACCGGACGATGACGGATCACTGCGAATGAATGCGCTAGCGCGGCGGATGCGGCAAACCGAATGCGAGGGGCTGGAAACGACTCTTTCCGGCGCGGCGGTCGTCTGCGACCCGTCCGGCGTCCTTTACGCGCCGTCGGAGCGCCTGCTGGTCGTCTCGGACTTGCATCTGGAAAAGGGCGCGGCCTTTGCTCGCCGGGGCAGTTTTTTGCCGCCTTACGACACCGCCGCTACCTTGGCGCTGCTCGGTTCAGCGCTCGCCCGCTACGACGCGCGGCGGGTCATCTGTCTCGGCGATTCGTTCCATGACCGTCATGGCGCGGCCTTCATGCCGGCCACCTATCGCGAGACTCTCGCCCGCCTGATGGCCGGGCGCGAGTGGATATGGATCACCGGCAACCACGACCCCGAGCCGCCGGCGCGGATCGGCGGCGAAACCCTGGCGGAGATCGCCGTCGGGCCGTGGCTCTTCCGGCACGAGCCGAGCCGGGACTATCGAAGCGGCGAAGTCGCCGGGCATCTGCATCCGATCGCCCGCGTCGCCGGCGCGGGCCGCTCAACGCGCGGCGCGTGCTTTGCCAGCGACGGCAACCGGATGATCCTGCCGTCCTTCGGCGTCACCACCGGCGGGCTCAATGTGCTCGACCGCGCCTTTCACGGCATGTTCGACCTTCGGTTCGCCAAGGCCTACGTGATCGGTCTGGCGCGCATCTACCCGATCGGTTTCCGCGCGCTCTGCCACGGATAAGACGCTCGGATACGCCTCAAAAGGTCGCGGCAAAGGCGACGAGCTGGCACAGAACCACGACGGCGGTGAGGACCAGCCGCAGCCGGCCGAACCAGGGGGGCAGTTCGCGCCGCCGCGCCGCGAGCATGTCCCACGCACCTTGCAGCGCGAACGCCGCCGCGAGACCGGCAAAGATCCAAGGGCTCGGCACGAACAGCAAGATCCAGCCGGCCAGCGACGGCAGTACCGAAAGGATCAGCACGCGGCGCCGATGCGCGTGCGACACCATTCCGATCCCCCAGCGGATGCCGCCGAGAAAGGCGAGGATCGTCGCCGAATAGCCGGAAAACGCCAGGACGAGCATCGGATAAGCGATGAACGACCGGCCGGCATAGGCGAAGATCACCGCCATCAGCACAAAAGGAACCAGTCCGAGGACGCCGAGCGTCCACGCCGTCTTGTGGGAAGCATAGACCGACGCGGTGGAAGCGGAGAGGGTTTCGGCGACCTGTCGCGCCGACCGATCGGGCGTTTCTAAATCTGTGTTCGTCATTGACGAGTAAACTAATCGCGCTTGAAAACGATCCGTCCGAACCATCCGGTGAAGATCGCCAGCGCCACCGCGAACAGCCCATAGAGAAAGCCGTAGCGGGTGGCGAAATCGTCGATCAGGCTCTCGAGACCCGTCTTGACCACGACCAGCGCTTCCGAATCGCCGCGAATGAACACCCCGCTGCGGAACAGATAGGCGCGCACCGTATGCCGGCCGACCGGAAGATCGGCGGGGAGCCGCAGATCGGCGCGAAACAGCGTCGGACTGACGAATTCGACACTGCCGAAGCTCTGGTTGTAGAGGCCGGACTCCATGCGGATCCGGCGTAGCGCGCTCGCATATTGATCCCGGTTGACCACAGGGTCGCCCTCGCCGTCGACAGCGGATTCGCCGATGATCACCTGGCCAACCGGTTCGGTGACTATCGCCGCGCCCACGGTCTCGGGATCGCGGATGTTCAGCCGCAAATCGTCGATCCCAAGGGAAAGGCTGACGCGCAGGCTCTCGCGCGTGATATCGGACAGCGGGCGGGTCGATGCGAGCGCATAGGATTCAGGCGAAGCGTTGAAGGTTTCCGACCCCCGGTTGATCCATATTCCGAGAGTACGCTCCTTCTTGCGCACCACGACCGGCCGGCGCGGACCGACGAGTGCGACGACGATATCGTAGCGTTGTTGCCGCAAGAGACGGGCATCGGCGTTGTCGAGCGCCCCGAAGACCACGAGCCGCGCACCGGTAAAATTCGACGTGATGGCGATCTCGTTGGTCGACAGGCCGATTTCGAAACTTTCCACCTGTTGCGCTCTAGCCGGGACAAGCAGCGCGACAACCGCCGCCAGCGCGGCCGCAATGCAGCCGGACGATGGGCTGAGGCGGTGCGTGCGAGTGCGTTGACGGCCGGTCATCCTCACTCTCCAGTGGGCGAGCTGATGGAATAAAATTCGGTTGGCGTAATCACCAGTTCGAAGCCGAGACGCAGACCGACGGCCAGGACGAGCAGGGCAAGCAGGGCTCGCAGCTGGTCGCCGCGCAGCCGCCGCCCCGCCGCGGCGCCGAATTGCGCCCCGACTACGCCGCCGAGCATGAGGAGGAAGGCCAGCACGATGTCGATGGTGAAATTCGTCGCCGCCTGGAGAACCGTGGTGACAGCGGCCGTGAAAATGATCTGGAACAGCGACGTTCCGATCACGACGTTGGTTGGGACCCGCAAGAGGTAGATCAGCGCCGGCACCATGATGAAACCGCCGCCCACGCCCATGATCGCGGCAAGGATGCCGATCAAAAAGCCGAGGCCCAGCACCGGGATCACCGAGACATAGAGTTTCGAGCGCTGGAACCGCATCTTCAGCGGTAGCCCGTGCACCCAATTGTGCTTGCCCGAGCGACGAAATTCGCCGCTGCCGCCGCCCGATACCCGTCGCATCGACTGGATGCTCTCAACCAGCATGAGCCCGCCGACACCGCCGAGGAAAATGACGTAGAGAAGCGAGACGACCAGATCGAGCTGGCCGATTCGGCGCAGCAGGGTAAACAACGCCACGCCGGCCACCGAGCCGAGGGCGCCGCCGACGAGAAGCACGCCGCCGAGCTTCAGGTCGATCGTCCCGCGCTTGTAATGGGCGAGCGCGCCGGAAAACGACGATGCGATGACCTGATTGGCGCCCGTCGCCACGGCGACCGCGGGCGGCACGTTGTAGAAGATCAGGAGCGGCGTGATCAGAAATCCGCCGCCAACCCCGAACATGCCGGAGAGAAAGCCGACGGCCGCCCCCATCCCGATGAGGACCAGGACATTGACCGAAATTTCCGCAATCGGAAGGTAAAGGTTCACGGCGGGTCGGCTCTTTGCTCGAAGGAGCCAGAAAGACAAACGGGTCCAACCGTCTTGGCCCGAACCCCCGCGCCTGTCAAACGCCGATGTGTGTCAAGGTCAATGGCGCGGCCGTTGACCCTGTGGGCGTTAGCCGTCCTTGCGCGCCAGAAGAGCGCGGATCAGCGCCTCGTTGATGTCGCCGCTGGGCTGTAACCCCGCTTCCTTCTGGAACGACTTGATTGCCTCGGTCGTCTGCGCGCCGGCGATCCCATCGGGAGCCCCGGGTTCATAACCGAGTTTGATCAAGATCGCCTGAATGTTGCGGACGGCCCGGGTCATGTCGATCGAAGACGTTTGGATCGGGTCGTTTTCCTTGTCGGTCCACTCTTTCGGCATCTCGACCGTGTTGACCGTTTCGTCGCGCGGTTTCGGCTTGAAGGTCGCGACCTTCGCTTCGGCCAGTTTGCTCTGCGCCGGCGTCAAGGATTTCTTGATTTCGTCCCGCTTTCGCCCGGCGTCTTCGTCGCCCGCCGCCGCGACGATGGAGAACCATTTGAACGATTCAATGAAATCGACTTCCACGCCAGCGCCACGCGCGTAGAGAATGCCGAGATTGTACTGGCTGTCGGTCATTCCGAACTCGGCGGCGTTCTCGAACCAGCGTGCCGCCAGTTTCGGGTCGGACTTGCCGTCGACACCGGTCGCGTAGAGAACGGCGAGGTTGTGCATGGCGCGCACATTGCCTTGGTTTGCCGCCTTCACATACCAGTCGCGCGCCAAAGAGGTGTCGCGAGTGACGCCGTTGCCTTTCTCGAAAAGTGTGCCGAGACTGTATTGCGCCGGCGCAAAATCGCGTTCGGCCGACGCCATGAACCACCTCGCCGCGGCTTTGGCGTCCGGTTCGTCCTTGCGCCCCTCCATCAAGCGCAACCCGACTTCGAACAACGCTTTCGGGTCACCATCACGGGCCGCGCTAGCGAGTGCCTCATTACCAATGGTTTCCGGCATGGAAGGGATCGCGGAGCCCGCGGCCGGCGCCGTGCCGGCCTGTGCCTCCAGGGAGCGGCTCACCAGCGAATCCTGCATGGCGTCACCACCGGCGGGCGCGCGGGCTTCACCCGCCCCTGCCGGCCCGGCCGGTTCGCTGTTCTCGGCCTGCGATGCGGGCAAAGTGGCGGTCGGCAGGACGAGCCCGTCCGGCATCGTCGACGGCGTCGCGACACCGGATGCCTGCTTCGCTCGCGTATCGTCGCTCGACATATCCGCCGTGGCGGCGACGGAGGCGGCGGGCTTCCCGGTCGGTGCGGACGGCTTGGCCGCGATAATGGACGGTCCGGATTCGTCATCGGAACCCGGAATCGACGTCAGCGCCTGGCCGAGCGGCAAGGCCATGAGCGCCAGAAGCACCGCGCCAATCGCCAAAAGGATCGGCTTGCGGCGACGCGAAATCATGTCGGTGAGGCTGACCTTGCCGGCCGCGGTGTGCGGCTCCGGGCCATCGAGGCTTTCGGCCTCGGCCGCCGCCGCCATGGCCGCGCGGCGGGCGGCGGCGATGAAGTCGGCCTTGCCGTCTGGACCGCCATCCTTCGAACGACCCGCCTGTTGCGCCCGAACCCGCTCGAGCAGCGCCGTGATGTCGGGCGTGCCCGATCCGATCGCCAGCGGCCGGTTGGCTTCCGGTGTATCGAAAATGTCGGCGGCATCCAGAGACGGCGCTTCCATGGCGCTATGGGACGTGGCCTGCTCGCGGGTTTCGACATCGGCGTCGAACAGCATCAGTTCGGGATCGTCGCCCCGCCGTGGGAACCGCGCGGCGGGATCGGCCGTGTTGCTCGCGACCGCGGATTTTCTCCCCTTCAGGGTGCGCGCGAGAACCCCGCGCAGACCTGAAGCCTCGGCGGCCATGGCGGATGTCGCGGCCGCGTCGGTCGGGGCGGCCGGCGGATTTCCGAGGACCACCGGTTCGTCCCGGCGTGTGCGCCCCTTGCCGGTAATCTCGCTCTCGATCTGATCGATGCGCTCGACGAGCTTCAGCAACGTGGAATGCACGGTGCGGAAAAAATCTTCCGATTGCGCGCCGCTGTCTCGCGACAAGGCTTCCAGCGCGCGCAGATCGTCGGAAAGACGGGCGACGTGTTCGCTCTGTCGAAGATCGCCGCTTTCGATCATCTGACGAACCGCCTCGTCGGCGGCCGTGCGTGCCGAGACGATGATATCCTCGCGGTGTTCATCGAGCCGGCGCTCGATGTCGGCGAGACGTTGGTCGAGTTCGGGATCGCCGATCGCCGCCGGCATGCCGTTCTCGCCGATCTTTTGCGACAGCCGCGCGATCTGGGTTTCGAGAGCCTTGACCATCTCCTCGTCGACCCGCGGCGCGGAGACCTCTTCCAGTCGCTCTGCAAGAGACTGCAGGCGGGCTTCCAACGCCAAAGCCTTGACGGGGTCGCCGTCGCCCGCGCTGACGAGAGTTTCAAGCTGCAGCGAGAACCGCTCGATCCGCTCGGCCAATTCCTGCGCCGCATTGTCGCTGGACAGCGCCTCGATCCGATCGGCGAGTTCGCCGATGCGATCCGACAGAACCGTCGAATCGCCGTCTTCGGCGAGTTCGTCGACCCGGGCGGTGAGAGATTGAAGACGTGCCTCGATGCGTTCGACTGGGCTCATGTCGATCGTCGGCGTGCGGTGTGCGGCCGCCATGATCGCACGTGAGATCTCGTCGAGCCGTTCATCGAGCAGGGCGAAGTGATCCAGGTCCAATTCGTCCTGCTGGCGCTTGGCCAGAGTCTCGATGCCGACCGCCAGGGTATGGACCCGCCTTTCCAGCGGCGCGATGGCGAGGGTTTCCGGCAGTTTGGCGAGAGCGGCCTCGAGCTGCTCCATCCGTTCGCCCATCGCTTCGATCTTGCCTTCGATCTCGCGCGAGGCGAATCGGTCCTCGAGTGCGCCCCAGCGTTCCTCGACGGCGCGCATGGACTTTTCGGAGGCGAGCGTCTCGAGCTTCTCGCGCAGATTGTTCATCTCGGTCTTCAGGAGATCCGACAACCCGGCCCCCTCGCCTGCCGCCGGCGCCGCCAGATATCGATCCTCGAACTCGTCCCAGCGGCGCTCGACCGCCTTGACTTGCTCCTCGCTCGCGAGCGTGCCGAGCGATGTGCGCAAACGCTCCAACTCGTCCTTCAACTCGTGCCTGGCCTTGCTGTCATCTTCCGATTGTCCGGCAAGCTTGGTCTCGAACATGTCCCAACGGCGACTGACGGACTGGACGCTCTCCTCGCGCGCCGTGTCACCGACCAGACCGCGGATCGCTTCTAGTTCCTCACGCAGCGAGCGGACCGTCTCGTGATCCACGCCATTGTCGACCATTCGGGTCAGGCCGTTGTCGACCTTGGATATCTCGGCATCGATTCGGTCAGCACTGGCCCGTTCGGCGATCATCTTGCGCAGATCGTCGAAGGCCGCCCGCATGTCGTCGAAACGCGGCTGCAGACTCTGTGTCATGTCGTCGCGGAGTTCCGCACGCAGCCGCTCAAGCTGTTGGGCAAGGTCCGCCATTGCCGCGGAACCTGCGTCGTCGCCCTTGGATACGCCGTACCCCTCGGCCGACGAGCGTTGCCGCGCTGGCCCAGCTTCAGGCTCCCCCGGCTCGCGCTCCAGCATCTTCTGCCGCATCACGATCTGGGACACTGCGTCCGAAAAGGTCGGACGGGCGGCTTTCGTGAGACCGCCGGCCTCCGCCGGGCCGGGCACCGGTGTCTTGCCGCCCGGCCGCTCGCGCTCCTGCTTGGCTGCCGTGACGCGCGAGAGCCGCTGCTCAAGTTCCTCCAGGGTACGGCTGAGCGCATCGAGCGAGGAAGCCTCCTCCGGCTTCCGACCGTTTCCCTGTCTTGTGTGATCGGCCATCTCAGCTTTCCCGGTCGGCTGGAGCCCCGTGATCGGCTCGGTCTCGTCGGCACGTGCTCGCGCGGTAAGTTCGAAAAACTGACCCGAACATGGTAAATGATCGGTTAACGCAATTACGATCTCGTTAGGGATTAACCGCATAAGCCGGCCCGAAACTGGACCGGGAATTGACGCAGCGTCTTGTAACAGCCTCATTTAAAGCGATATTCAGTTCCGGTGCGGGTCCAGCGGCCCCGTTTGACCGCGCTGCGTCTTTGCGAAGTGCGTTCTGGAAATTTGCGCGAATACGGAAATCTGCTCATGCCAAACTTGAAGCCAGTCGAAACGGCGGACGAAGAGTCTTCCGTCGACATCGATTTTCTGCTGGGCCGAAGCCAAGAGGCCGCCTCCCAAAAGTCAGTGTTCAAAATCGGCGATCTTTCGAAGGAATTCGGCGTCACCTTGAGAACACTGCGGTTCTACGAGGATCGCGGCCTGCTCTCACCGGAACGCCGTGGCACCACCCGGCTTTACAGCCGCCGGGACCGAACCCGGCTCCGGCTCATCCTGCTGGCCAAAACATTGGGCTTCTCGCTCACTGAGGCGAAGCAGCTCATCGAGATCTACCACCAGCCCAACGGCAAGCGGAAGCAGATCGAGGTGGCGCTGGAGCGCTTCGAGGAGCAGCAGCAAATCCTCTACGAACAGCGGGATGAAATCGAGGATTCGATCCGTGCGATGACCGTATCGATCGACCATTTGCGCCAAAAACTGGGCGAATTGGACGCCTGATCCGTCCCGCTCGGCATCGGCCTGCAACGATCCGTGAAGCTGGGTGAGCCGATTCCGATCGAATCTCCCCATAGCCACAAACGGGCGCGACCGCCTTACGGCGCGCCCGCATAATCTCTCACACTGGTGTATGATAAGAGAGCCAGCCGGCGCGCCCGGCGGCGAAGACGTTGGCACTCTTATTGACGTTTACGTAAAAGATATCCATACCGTCTCCGACCGACCGCGACGGAGGAATGACATGCCGACCTATCAGGCGCCCATCGAAGATACGCTGTTCGTCTTGAACGACCTGCTCGGCTTTGAACGCTACAGCAATCTTCCGGGATTCGCCGAGGCCTCGCCGGACATGGTCGAAGCGATTCTCGGCGAAGCCGGGCGCATTGCCGGAAAAGTGCTGCAACCGCTCAATCAGCAGGGCGATCGCGAGGGTTGCCGCCGCTCCGACGACGGTTCGGTGACGACGCCGGCGGGCTTCAAGCATGCGTATGAGACGTGGCGCGAGGGCGGCTGGGGAAGTCTCGCCTTCGACCCGGCCTATGGCGGCCAGGGCCTGCCGCACACGCTAGCCACTGCCGTTGGCGAATACATGTCGGCCGCCAACATGGCCTTCGCCATGTATCCCGGCCTGACAGCCGGCGCCATCGCGGCCATTTCCTCCCACGGCACCGACGAGCAGAAATCGACCTACCTGCCGAACATGATCGAGGGATCGTGGACCGGCACGATGAATTTGACGGAGCCCCATTGCGGCACCGACCTCGGCCTGCTGCGCACCAAGGCAGTCCCGCAAGACGGCGGCGGCTACGCCATCACCGGCCAGAAGATCTTCATTTCCGCCGGCGAGCATGACCTCGCCGAGAACATCATCCACCTCGTTCTCGCCCGGATCGAGGGTGCGCCCGAGGGGGTCAAGGGTATCTCGCTGTTCATCGTGCCGAAGTTCGTCCTCGACACGGAGGGTAAGCCCGGCCGGCGCAACGGCGTCGTCTGCGGCTCCATCGAGGAAAAGATGGGCATCCACGGCAACGCCACCTGCGTCATGAACTACGACGACGCCACCGGCTATTTGATCGGCGAGGCCCACAAGGGCCTTCGGGCGATGTTCACGATGATGAACGAGGCGCGGCTGGGCGTCGGCGTGCAGGGGCTGGCCCTGTCCGACGTCGCCTATCAGAACGCTGTCGCCTATGCCCGCGAACGCACCCAGGGCCGGTCCCTGTCAGGCGTCAAGGCGCCCGACAAGAGCGCCGATCCGATCATCGTCCATCCGGACATCCGCCGCATGCTGATGACCATCCGCGCGATCAACGAGGCGGGCCGCGCGCTGGTGCTGTGGACGGCGCTGAAGGGCGACCTGTCGCATCGCTCCGCCGACGCGGCCGAGCGCCAGGCGGCCGACGACTGGATGGGTCTGATGACGCCGGTGATCAAGGGCGTCCTGACCGACAAGGGCTTCGACAATGCCGTCATGGCCCAACAAGTCTATGGCGGTCATGGCTATATCGGCGAATGGGGCATGGAGCAGTTCGTCCGCGACGCGCGTATCGCCCAGATCTACGAAGGTGCCAACGGCATCCAGGCGCTCGACCTCGTCGGCCGCAAGCTCGGCCTGAATGGCGGCCGGGCGGTGCAGGCCTTCTTCGCCGAGGTCAGCCAGTTCTGCGAGGAAAATCGCGGCGACGAGCGCATGGCGCCGATCACCAAGGCGCTGAAGAAGGGCCTCAACGACCTGCAGCAGGCGACCATGTGGCTGATGCAGAACGCCATGGCCAAGCCCGACAATGCCGGCGCGGCTTCGACCGACTACATGCATCTCTTCGGCCTCGTGGCGCTTGGCTATATGTCGGGCCGCATGGCAAAGATCGCCGAGGAGAAGATTGCCGCGGGAGCCGACGGGCAGACGGCGTTTCTGGAGAAGAAACGCATCACCGCCCGGTTCTTCATGGAACGGCTGATGCCGGAGAGCGCCGCCCATCTCGCCCGCATTTCGTCCGGGGCCGAGGCGATGATGGCGCTGGAGGCCGACGCGTTCTAACCTTCGGCGCGAGGAGACCGAGATGCCGACCAAGCGCCTGCCGTTGCCGAAGCAAGTGTCCGTCGCGCTGACGGAGGAGGCCTATGATCGACTGCGGGCACTGAATTCGGACCATGGCCTGTCGAACAATTATCTCCTGACGGTGCTCTTGTCGCGCCTCGACGATTATGCCGACCCGGACCGGCTCGCCTGGGTCTTCGACGATTTCATCTCAGAGTATGGTGCGCCGTCGCCTGGCGGCATGGGCGCCCGCAAACCGGAGAAACCCGATGGCTGAAGCCTTCATCTACGATCACGTCCGCACACCCCGTGGCCGCGGCAAGAAGGATGGCGCGCTGCATGAGGTGCCGGCCGTGCGGCTCGGCGCGAAGGTTCTCGAGGCGGTGCGCGAGCGCAACGGCATCGACACCAAAAACGTCGACGACATCATCTTCGGCTGCGTCGATCCGGTCGGCGAGGCCGGCTCGGTGATCCCCAAGGCATCCGCCTTCGAGGCCGGTTACGACTTTGCCGCCCCCGGCATGCAGATTTCGCGCTTTTGCGCGTCCGGTCTCGACGCGGTCAATCTCGCAGCGGCCAAGGTCGCGCAGGGAGCCGACGACATCGTCATCGCCGGCGGCGTCGAGTCGATGTCACGGGTCGGCATGGGCATGTCCGGCGGCGCCTGGATCATGGACCCGTCGGTGGGCATTCCCTCCTACTTCATGCCGCAGGGTGTCTCGGCCGACCTCATCGCGACGAAATACGGCTTTTCCCGCGACGACGTCGACGCCTATGCCGTGGAAAGCCAGAAGCGCGCCGGCAAGGCCTGGGACGAAGGCCGCTTCGCCAAGTCCGTCATCCCTGTCAAGGACCAGAACGGCCTGACCATCCTCGACCGTGACGAACACATGCGCCCGTCCACCGACATGCAGTCGCTCGGCAGCCTCAACGCCTCCTTCGCCATGCATGGCGAAATGGGCGGCTATGACGCGGTCGGCATCCAGGCCCACCCCGAGATCGAGGCGGTGAACCACGTCCACCACCCCGGCAACTCGTCGGGCATCGTCGACGGCGCGGCTGCAGTGCTGATCGGCTCCAAGGCTGGTGGCGAGGCCCTCGGCGTGCGGCCGCGGGCCCGGATCAGGGCCTTCGCCAATATCGGCTCGGACCCGGCGCTGATGCTGACCGGCCCGGTGGACGTGACGGAAAAGCTGCTCAAGCGCTCGGGCATGTCGCTGTCGGACATCGACCTGTTCGAACTGAACGAAGCCTTCGCGGCGGTGGTGCTGCGCTACATGCAGGCCTTCGATATCGACCACGACATCATCAACGTGAATGGCGGCGCCATCGCCATGGGGCATCCGCTGGGGGCGACCGGGGCGATGGTGCTCGGCACCGTCCTCGACGAGTTGGAACGTCAGGACAAGAATTTCGCGCTGGTGACACTGTGTATCGGCGCCGGCATGGGCACGGCGACGATCATCGAGCGGGTATAGGATGCGCAAAGGTTCCGAGAAAGGCGCCCTTGTTCTCATCGACTTTCAAAGTCAGTCTCCGGGTCGCCCGATCTCGAACGAACGCTCACGCGTAATGGTGGCGCATGACCTGCGTGCCGACGTCCGGGCCGATAGCGGGCAGCGCCTCGAAGGCCGGCTTGGCGAAGTAATAGCCCTGGAAGAGCTTCACGCCCGCCGCTTTCAGGTTGACGAATTCGGCTTCGGTCTCGACGCCTTCGGCCAGAACCTTAATGTCGAGCTCACGCGCGACGAACAACATCGCCGCGATGATTGCCTGGCGAGCGCGCGAGGTGTCGATGCCGCGCACCAGCTTCATGTCGATCTTGATCAGGTCGGGCTGGAAGTCGGCGAGAAGCCCCAACCCGGCATAGCCGGCACCGAAGTCGTCGAGCGCCGTGGTGAAACCCATCCGGCGGTATTCGGCGATAATGTTCTGGAGGTGGCCGATATCGGCCACCTTCTCGTCTTCGGTGAACTCGAACATGATCGAATCAAGCGGAAAGTCGGCTTTCCGGGCGGCGGTCAATGTCGCGCGAAGGCAAGCTGCCGGCTCGTAGACGGCATTCGGCATGAAGTTGATCGACAGCTTGGTTCCGCTGCCCGGCGTGAACAGTCGGCTGGCGAGTTCGATCGCCTTCACCCGGCAGGCCTGGTCGAATCGGTAACGCTGCTCAGGCTCGACCTTGGACAGGATCGCGTAGGCGCCCTCGCCCGAAAGACCTCTGACCAGCGCCTCGTAGCCCCAGACCCGCTCGGTCGCGACATCGTAGATCGGCTGGAATGCCATCGAGAATTCGAAATCGAGCGGACGGGACGTTTGGCACCCCTCGCATGTGGCGGTCATGGTTTCGGTTCCTCACAGTGGCCGATCGTCCTAGATCCCTACCAAACAACGGTTTCGCAATTCTGAAAACACGATCGCCTTGTCCGGCCCGATGCGACTGGCAGACAAGAATTTCCTCAGCCGGCAATCGATGCCGGCAGACAAGACCGGGAGTGGACCAATGAGCTACGAGAACTTCACCGTCGAAACCGATGCTGACGGCATCGCGCTGATCACTTGGGACATGCCCGACCGGTCGATGAATGTCTTCACAGCGGCGGTGATGGACGAGATCGACCGCATCGTCGATCAGGTCGTCGCCGAGGCTGCGATCAAGGGCGCCGTCATCACCTCGGGCAAGACCGGCTCCTTCACCGGCGGTGCCGACCTCAAGATGCTGTCCGGTATGTTCGCACGCTTCGAGGCCAAGAAGCGCGAGGATAAGGACGCGGCGATCCAGGAACTGTTCGACGGGGTCGGACGCATGTCCTGGCTCTGGCGCAAGCTGGAGACCTGCGGCAAGCCCTTCGTCGCGGCGATCAACGGCACCTGCATGGGCGGCGGCCTCGAACTCGCCTTGGCCTGTCACGGCCGCGTCGCGGCGGCCGGCGCCAAGATGGGCCTGCCGGAGGTCAAGGTGGGGATTTTCCCGGGCGCCGGCGGCACTCAGCGCGTGCCGCGCCTGACCGACACCCAGTCGGCGTTGCAGATGCTGCTCAAGGGCTCGACCCTTTCGGCCGAGAAGGCCAAAGGCATGAAGCTGATCGACGCGGTCGTGCCCGCAAGCGTCCTCGTCGCCACGGCCCGGGAGATGCTCAAGGCCGGATTGTCGCCGGTTCAGCCCTGGGACCAGAAGGGCTTCAAGCTGCCATCCGGGCCCGTCTATTCGGCGCAAGGGGCACAGGTCTGGCCGGCGGTCGCCTCGCTCTACCGCAAGGAGACGGGCGACAATTATCCCGGTGCCCGCGCCATCGTGAAATGCGTCTATGAGGGCCTGCTTTTGCCGATCGACGCGGCGCTGCGGGTCGAGCAGCGCTACTTCACCGAGGTTTTGCAGACGACGGAAGCGGCGATGATGATCCGATCGCTGTTCGTCTCCATGCAGGAGTTGAACAAGGGCGCGCGCCGGCCGGCAAACGTGCCCGCCTCGCAGTTGAAGAAAATCGGTATCGTCGGCGCAGGATTCATGGGCGCCGGCATCGCCTATGTCGCGGCACAGGGCGGCCTCGACGTGGTGCTCATCGACCGCGACCAGGACGCCGCCGACAAGGGCAAGGCACATTCCAAGACGCTGATGGACAAGCTCGTCGGTCAGGGCCGCGCCACCAAGGAACAGGCCGAGGCAGTCCTCTCGAAGATCACCGCTACCCCCGACTATGACACGTTGAAGGATGCTGATCTCGTCGTGGAGGCAGTGTTCGAGGACCGCGACGTCAAGGCCGAGGTGACCCGCAAGGTCGCCGCCGTCCTGCCGAAAACCGCGGTCTACGCGTCCAACACCTCGACGATCCCGATCAGCGGTCTTGCCGAAGCCTTCGACGATCCGGAGCGCTTCATCGGCATCCACTTCTTCTCACCGGTCGACCGGATGATGCTGACCGAGGTGATCCTCGGCGAAAAGACCGGTGACAAGGCGCTGGCGGTCGCGCTCGATTTCGTGCGGGCGATCAAGAAGACGCCGATCGTGGTCAACGACACCCGCGGCTTCTTCGCCAATCGCTGCGTGCTTCGCTACATGTCTGAGGCCTACGACATGCTGGTCGAGGGCATTCCGCCGGCGATGATCGAGAACGCGGCGAAGTTCGCCGGCATGCCGGTTGGGCCGCTCGCCCTCAACGACGAGACCGCCGTCGATCTGTCGCTTCGGATCATGAAGGCGACCATGCGCGACATGGGCGACGATTCCGTCGACCCGCGTCATTTCAAGCTGGTGGAGCAGATGAACAGCGATGGCCGGCTGGGTCGCAAGGCCAGCAAGGGCTTTTACGATTATCCGGCCAAGCCCGCCAAGAAGTCGCTGTGGCCCGGCCTCAAGCAGATGTTCGAGCAGCAGCCGGCCGACGGCATCGACTTCGAGGAATTGCAGCAGCGCTTCCTCGCGACCATGGCGCTGGAGGCCGCCCGCACCATGGAGGAAGGCGTCGTCGTCGATCCGCGCGAGGCCGATGTCGGTTCGATCCTTGGTTTCGGCTACGCGCCCTACACCGGCGGCACGATCAGCTACATCGATGGCATGGGCGTCAAGGCCTTCGTTACGCTCTGCGACAAGCTGGCGGACCGCCATGGCGAGCGTTTTCGGCCGACGCCGCTGTTGCGGGAGATGGCGGACAAGGGCGAGAGCTTTTACGGTCGCTTTCCGCCGAAAACGCCCCAGGCGAGGGCAGCCTGAGGCGAGCGCCAGGCCGGGACGATGACCGCGCGTCTACGGCGATCCGGCGCTGCCTCGTGGCCCAACCGAGCCGGCTGTCGGGCCGAAAAACGCAAAAAGAGTCGGCTTGCCGGCGAATTTGAGTCGCTCAGACCCCTGATTGGCCATAATTCGCGGGTTTAACCTTCGCCTAGGGATATCGCGCATGGCAGGCCAAACGGGCCTGTCGAGAGATTGCGACCTTGAACCGGTGCGGCGGATGAACGTCCGGCCCGAGAGGGGGGTCGGCAAGGAGACGTCTCAATGACGACAGGGGATGGATTGCAAAGCGGGGGACGCGCGAGCGAAGCTGAGCTGTTGAAGCGGCTGGCTGAGCGCCGGACCGACTTTGAGCAGGCGCAGGCTGAAACGCGTGAAAGCGCAAGTTTCGCGCGCTTTTTCTCACGCCGTAAGCCGGCTGCGGGACCGACTCAGAACAAGGCGAACCGTTGGGAACCTCGTGAATCGGTGGGCGGTCTGCGGCGCCGACCGGTCGCTGCGTATCTGACGATGACGCTCGTCTCGGCGGTGGCTGTGGGCGCCGTCGCGCTGCTGGCCATGTCTTCGGGCGGCGATGCCGCCTCCAACGGCCCGGCGGCGATGACTGCTCGCGCTCCGGCGGCGGAAAGCGCGGCAACAGCCGCGGCCTCGGCCGCGCGCACGCCTGTCGAGGCAGCGATGGCGTCGTCCGCCAGCGACACGCGGGCGGCGGCGCTGGAGACCCCAGTTGAGTTGGCGGTCGAGCCGGTCGCGGTCCCCGCGGCCGAGACCGATGGGCGGCTTCGCCCCACCACTGAAGATCTCCCGAAGAGTGCGGCCGAGGCTCCCGCGCCGTCGAGCGATGCGGTGGCGGTGGCGCTTGCCCTGCGTCTGCCTTCGGCCCCGAGCGAAGCCACCACCGGCATGTCGGCGGATCTTTTGACGACCGGAAGTATCACGTCCCTCGTCGGCCAGCGTCCGATCGTCAGTGCGCCGGTCGGCGCGGATGGAACGCCCGATATGGCACGTTGGGCGATCCCGGAGACCGATCCTGTCAGCGAGCCGACGGCAGGCTATGACGCGGCAGAAATCGCCGCGTTGGAGACGACGGCCGAGGAACCCGCGGCGATCGAGGCGGCGGCGGCTGGCACGAACGCGGAGACCCCGACCGAGCCGGAGACCAAGTCGACGGCCAGCGTCAAGGTCGCGGTCAACCTGCGGGCCAAACCGGACAACGGCGCCAAGGTGATCGCCGTGCTGCCCAAGGGACGTACGGTCGAAGTCCACGGTTGCAAACTGTGGTGCGAGGTTTCCGCCGACGGCAAGCGTGGCTTCGTCTTCAAGAGCTTCGTCAGCCGCAAAGGCTGACCTTTCGAACCAAGATTGTGCTTCCCCATCCGGGACCTGTTTGAACGCCCCAGATGTCAGGTCACAAGCCACCTCAGCAAAGCGTGACGTTCACGGCGAGGCCGCCGAGGGCGGTCTCCTTGTATTTCTCGCTCATGTCGACGCCGGTCTGGCGCATGGTCTCGATGACGCTGTCGAGCGAGACGAAGTGCGTGCCGTCGCCCTTGAGGGCCAGCCGCGCGGCGTTGATCGCCTTGACCGCGCCCATGGTGTTGCGCTCGATGCAGGGAATCTGGACAAGCCCGCCGATCGGATCGCAGGTCAGCCCGAGATTGTGCTCCATGGCGATCTCGGCAGCGTTCTCGACCTGCCGGGGCGTTCCGCCGAGGACAGCGCAAAGCGCGCCCGCGGCCATCGAGCAGGCGACGCCCACCTCTCCCTGACAGCCCATTTCGGCCGCCGAGATCGAGGCGTTCTGTTTGTAGAGCGCCCCGATCGCCGCGGCGGTCGCCATGAAATCCACGACCCCCTCATCGGACGCGCCGTGAACGAAGCGTTCGTAATAGGCGAGCACCGCTGGAATGACGCCAGCGGCACCATTGGTCGGCGCCGTGACGACTCGTCCGCCTGCGGCGTTCTCCTCGTTGACCGCCAAGGCGTAGAGATTGACCCAGTCGAGCGTCGTCAGCGGGTCCCGCAAGGCTCTTTCTGGGCGTTTCAGAAGTTCGCCGTGAAGCTGCTTGGCGCGCCGCCGGACCTTGAGACCGCCCGGCAGAATCCCTTCCATGCGGCAGCCGCGTTCGATCGATTCGAACATGGCGTCGCGGATGGCGAGAATACCATCGCGGACCTCGGACTTGGAGCGCCAGGTTTCCTCGTTGGCGAGCACCAGTTCGGCGATCGACAGGCCTTTGGCTTCGCAGATTTCCAGAAGCCGGTCGGCGGAGCCGAATTCATAGGGCGCCCGGGCGTTGGTCAGGACCGGTGCCTCGCCGGCGGCGTCTTCGGCGGACATAACGAACCCACCACCGACGGAGTAGTAGTCGGCGGTATCGATCTCGGTCCCCGCCGCGTCGAAGGTGGCAAAACGGATGCCGTTGGAATGGTGGGGCAGCCGCTCGCGCTTGAGCATCAGCAGTTCCTCGCCGTCCCGAAAGACGATGCGCTGCCCGCGATCGAGCTGCAACTCGCCCTTGTCGCGAATATAGACGTAGAGATCCTCCGCATCGTCCGGATCGAGCGTGTCGGGCTTGAGCCCGGCCAGGCCGAGCATCACCGCCTTGTCGGTGCCGTGCCCCTTGCCGGTCAGCGCAAGCGAACCGTAGAGTTTGACGACGATCCGCGCCGCCGCGCCCTTCAGCCCGCGATCGTCAAGGCGATCGAGGTAGCGCCTGGCCGCCCACATCGGCCCGACCGTATGCGAGGACGACGGGCCGATCCCGATCTTGAAAAGCTCGAAAAAGCTGACGGACATGAGGCCTCCAGAAAAGACGAACTCGGAGGGAGCCGAGCATCCCCCTGTGTGGGGATGGTCCGCGGCCACGCCGAGCATTGCGCCGCTTACACCATCAATGCGGGCGCCCCCGTCTGGTTTGCGACGAATCCGACGCGCGGGCGACCCGACCGGACTGCCGGGAAGGAAGCGGGCTGGGGACGCCGACCAAGACGATCAGCCGAAAAACCCACGCTTCTCAGCGGTCGGATCGGGATTGCGCCGCGAACTCTGCCCTACCGTATCCGCCACGCGCGCACCGCGGGTACCGATGGGTTTGGCCGGCGGCTTGGTCGTGTCCTGAGCCGTCTGATGCTCCATCTCGGCGTTGATCTCCGCGCCGATGATAAAGATCAGCGAGGAAATCCAGACCCACATCATGAAGCCGATCACGGCGCCGAGGGAACCGTACATCGCGTTGTAGTTGGCAAAGTTCTGGAGATACCAGGAAAAGCCGATCGAGGCGGCCACCCAGACGACGGCCGCCAGCACCGCGCCGAACAGCACCCAACTCCAGCGGGCGCGATTGCGGCTCGGTCCATAGCGATAGATCAGGGCGATCGCCACCACGATCAGAAGGAAAACCACCGGCCAGCGCATCGCGGCGATCAGGGTTTCGGTGAAACCGCGCAACCCAAACAACGCCATCACCACCGGAACCACGCCGACCATGGTGATCAGAACGATGCCGATGAAGATCGCGCCGAGGGTGAAGCAGAGCGCGATGAGATTGAGCTTGATGAAACTACGTCTTTCGCTCTCGCCATAGGCGACGTTCATCGCCTCGAACAGCGTCTTGATGCCGTTATTGGCGCTCCACAGCGCGAACAGGGAACCGAAAATGAAGCCGATCGACAGGGAGGACGGTTTCTGATTGACCAGATTGTCGAGTTGCGCCTGAAGAAGTTCGGTGCCGGCCTGTGGCAGGAAACGGCCGGCAAAGGCGATATGCTCGCTGATCGTCGCCGGATCGTTGACGTAGCCGTAAAGCGAGACGAACACCGCGAAGGCCGGAAATAGCGCCAGGAGCAGATAGAAGGTTGCCCCCGCCGCGATCAGCATCACCCGATCCTCCCAGAACGAGTGATAGATCCTGAGGAGAATATCCTTCCAGCCCTTCCAGGGAATCGAGAATGGCCCGGCGGCCTCGCGGCCCCGGCCAGGTTCACTGGCCCGGCGGCGCATCTCGTCGCTGGCGTGTGCCATGAATTTGCCGTCCATCCGCCGATCCATCCTCCTGTTCGACCCCGCGCCCTCTCGCCGCGACGGACTGAACCGGTCGGTCATAGAGAAAACCTGTCTCAGGAATAGCATAATCTCGATGTGGTTCCGGCCGAACCTTTCGTCGCACGAATTCTTTGCGCTTGGGGATAGCCGCGCTATTTTCCGTGAAATTTGACGTTGCGATATGGACAAGGTCCGCTCGGCACTCTATGAGCGTTCAAGGTATATATTCCTTTGTCGCTGTCGCCACGAGTCCCGCACGATGTTTTCGCATGACCGGATCTGGGCCGCCATCGACGCCCTCGCCGCCCGCAACCAGCTATCGGCCTCCGGGCTGGCGCGGCGCGCGGGCCTCGATCCCACCACTTTCAACAAGTCGAAGCGAAATGCCGGGGACGGACGACCGCGCTGGCCATCGACGGAATCCCTTTCCAAGGTCATCCATTCGACGGGCACGAGCCTGGAGGAATTCACAGCGCTGGTTCGCGGCAGTGGGGACGAACTGTCGCCTACGCGCGGAACCGCCAGCGTGCCGTTGCTCGGCTTCGCCCAGGCCGGCACCGGTGGCTATTTCGACGATGCCGGCTTTCCTGTCGGTCAGGGCTGGGACGAAATTTCGCTACCGACGACCGGCGACGAAGCCGTTTATGCGCTGGAAGTGTCCGGCCATTCGATGATGCCGCTTTATCGCGACGGCGACGTCGTCATCGTCTCGCCGAGTTCGTCGGTCCGCCGCGGCGACCGGGTCGTCGTGCGAACCCGTGACGGGGAGGTGATGGCGAAGATCCTGCAACGCCGAACCAGCCGCAGCATCGAACTCGGCTCGGTCAATCCCGACTATCCCGACCTCCATTTCGCGGTCGACCAAATCGAATGGATGGCACGGATACTCTGGGCCAGCCAATGAGGCGGTCCGTGTTGCTAAAACCTGCGGGCCGGCCGGCGGATGCCCGCTGTCCGGCATGATTCGCGCGCTGTTCATCGCAGCGGCGCTGGTCGCACTGGTCGTGCTCCTTATCCGTCTCTCGCCGCTCGGCGAGCGCGGAGCAGCAGAGCCCGGTGCACCGCAGCAGATTCCAGCCGGCGAGAACGCTTCCATCGAGAACCCGCCAGATTCCGCGGATCGGCCAGCCCAAGCTGATTCAGGAACGCCCTCCGTTGTCGCGCCCGACCGCGATGTGACGCCCGGCGGCTTTACCCGCGGTCAACGCGCCGGCGAGGCCTTCGACCGCCTGCCGCCGCGCCGGCCCCTGTCAACGCCGGCGGTCGAGGAGGACGAGACGCCGAGGAGCACGCGGCAGGTGCTGCTTCCTCGCCCGGTCGCCGTCGACGCGGCCCATCTGAAAATCGGCGACGGCACCATCGTCCTTACGGGCATCGACCCGCTCCCGCTCGGCGAGACATGCGAAGCGGACGCCGGCGCCTGGCCCTGCGGCATGCGGGCCCGAACGGCGCTGTGGGGGTATCTGCGCTCCCGCGCGGTCCGCTGCCAGGCACCGGAAGATTTCGGCCGGAAACCGGAGACGATCGAGAGCGCCTGTACCCTGCAAGGCAACGACGTCGGCGCGTGGATCGTGCGCAATGGCTGGGCGAAAGCGGTCACCGGCGGCCCCTATGAGGACGCCGAGACCGAGGCCCGGCAGGAGCGCCGCGGCGTCTGGCGATAAGGACGGCTGCCGGCGGCGTCAGCAACTGCGGCGCCATTCCCTGCGCCGACCTGTTTCGCCCTCAGTCCTCGCCGAAATGCGGTTCGAGCCGATACCGCGCGTCACCGGGATCGGCTCGCGAGCGAATATCGTGCGGAGTCTTTTCCCATTGGTGTGGTGCGCTGACGAGTTGCCCGAGGGCGCGCAGCGCGGCGACTGCAATCAGCAGCCAATAGAGGTAGAGAAGCGGGTAATATTTGACCAGCACGCCCCGCTCCCTGGCATCAAGGGCACCGATCGACAGGGCGATGAACGCGGCATAGCCGCCGACCGCGTTGAACAGGTCGAGCGCGAAGATAAGCCCCTGATAAGCGCTCGACAGACCGTTGGTCGCAAAGCTCGCAAGCGACAGGATCGCGAGGGCGAGAAATACCGGATGGGCTAGCGCCGAGGCCAGCATCCCGACGAAGAGCAACTGGAAGACGACGAAGTTGCGCAGGCCGATTTGCCGCCGGAGTATGCCCGGCTGGCGCATATGGACCAGCCAGGTCTGCGCCCAACCCTTCGTCCAGCGGGTTCGCTGCCGGTGCCAAACCGCCCAGCGCTCGGGTGCGTCTTCCATCGTCGGAGACGATAGCGTCTCGACCCGGTATCCGGCGCGATAAAAGCGCATGCCGAGATCGGCGTCTTCCGTGACATTGTGGGAATCCCACCCCCCAATCTCGATCAGGCGGCTGCGGACGAAATGGTTCGACGTGCCCCCAAGCGGAACCGGAAAGCCATGTCCGGAAAGCCAGGGCAGAAGTCGGCGGAACAGCGCTGCATATTCCAGCGCGAAGATGCCCGCCAGCCAGTTGTTCGCGCCGTTGCGCACGACAAGCGGCGCCTGAAGGCAGACGAGATTGGCCGGCCCCTGACGAAACCGTCCAAAGGCCTCGCGCAATTGGCCCGGGTCCGGTTCGTCCTCGGCATCGTAGAGTACCAGGAACTCCCCCGCGGTGAGCGGCAGGGCGTAATTCAGCGCCTTCGGCTTCGTGCGGGGTTCGCAAGCCGGAATCACGACCACCTCGAATTGCGGATGACCGGCGATGGCGCGTTCGACCGCGCGGATCGTCGCCGCGTCGTCGCCCTCGCAGATCAGCTTGATCTCGATCCGGCTGACCGGCCAGTCGAGTTTGCTCAAGGCCCGCACCAGACGGTCGACCATTGCCGCTTCGTGATAGAGCGCGACGAGGACCGAATAGAGTGGCGGCGGCTCGTCTGATCGCGATGACGCGTATGCGTCCGCGGGCGGCGGCTGCCGACTGATCGCGGCGGCGAGCCGGATGGTGAGACAGGCGGCGAACAACACGCCCGCGAGGGGATGCAGGATCGCAACCGTGGCCCCAGGCGCCGAGAACAACGCCAGAAGCAACAGGCCGAATGCCAACATGAGGCCGATCGCCTGGCCTGCTTCCAGAACGGTGCGAGCCGACTGACGAGGCTGCTCGGCGGCAAGACTGAGGACGGCGGCATCGAGACGCTGACGTTCGCTCTGTCGCGCCATGGCCGATTTCACATCGGCCTCCGTGGTCACCCGCGCCCTGTCCTTCACCTCCGGCCAGCGCCACAGGAACTCCGCCGTCCGATCGAGACCTTCGAGCTTTGGCAGCAGGAACAGCTTCGTCCTCAGCTCATCGTCGCAGGTCTTGACGAGGCGCGGCAAGGCCACCGTCTTGCAACGCTCGGCGCCGATGATCCGGTTGCCCGGGGCGATCCCGTCGAACGGGACATCAAGCGCTTCGGCCATGGCGGCGGCGACAGTCTGCGCATCGGCGGCCCCGCCGGCGACGATTTCGGCCAGGAGATCGGTGCCGTTTCGCTTCGCCGCGGATCGCGCGGCCCGGATCGTCACGGTGTCGAGGCCGAGGGCGGCCAGCACGCCCTCGCACAGACCTTGTCGAGAGCGCCTTGCGGTTGCCACCGTTTTGGGCGACAGCGGGAAACGGATTGGGGATCGCGCTCCGTCACCGAGCGACAGCGTCGGAAAGACGGCGGGTTTGGCGGCGTACGCCGACGGGAGTTGCAAAGGATCGTCGCGCAATCGGGCCACCCGCTCGAGTTCGCGGCGCACGTTTGCGAACTTCGGCAGTCACGGCGCCCTCTTTCATCTTGAGCGAGCGATTACGCAAGGGAAACAAACTTATGAGAGAAAATTTCTCGCTCCGGTTGCTTCTTGTTTTGGTTCTGGCGCTGGCGCCTGTCCTCGGCACCGGCCAGCTTCGCTCCGTGGCCGCCGAAATGGAGACGGTGTCGATCCCCAACTTCTTCGACCAGCGTCAGCGTATGACGAAACCGCAGCTGGACGGCCGCCAGCGAATCCGCTTCCTCACAACCACCGACTATCCGCCGTTCAATTTCCTCGATCCTCGGGGGCGGCTCGCGGGATTCCACGTCGATCTCGTCCGGGCGATCTGCGAGGAATTGGACGTACTGTCGCGTTGTCAGATCGAGGCAATGGCTTTCAAGGACCTCGTGCCTGCGGTGAAGCGCGGCGACGGCGACGCCATCGTGGTCGGTCTCGCGATGACGCCCACAACCCGGCAGGAACTAGCCTTCACCGAGCCGTATTTCCGCTATCCCGCCCGCTTCGTGACCCGCAAGGACCACCAGTTTCAGGAGCCGGTCGCCGAGGCAACAGCCGGCAAGAGCATCGGGGTGGAAGAAGGCGGCGCCCACGCGGCGATGCTGGGGGCGTTTTTTCCATCCGCCGCGCCGCGCCCCTTCGCCACCCGCCGCGATGCGCTGGAAGCACTGAAGAACGGCGAGATCGACGCATTCTTCGGCGACGGCGTCGGCCTATCCTTCTGGCTCGAAAGCGATTCCGCGGCCGATTGCTGCGTGTTCTCGGGCGGCCCTTATCTGTCCGACCGCTTTCTCGGCGAGGGCCTCGCCATCGCCGTCGCGCCCAACGATCGCGCACTGGCCCGCTCGATCGACTACGCCATCGGCCGGATCGTCGAGAAGAAGGGCTTCTCGGAGCTTCTTCTGCGTTATTTTCCGGTCAGCGCATTTTAGCCCTCCCCCGTCGTTTCATCTCGGCAGATCGAGGGAGCCGACGCGCGGCTCACCAGCCCGCGCGACGGCGCGCCCACCCCCTGATCCGGCGGCGAGATATCTCGTCGGTTTGATCCGCATCAAGATCAAGGTCCTTCGGCGCTGCTAGCGTGGCGGTCTACGAAGGAGGATCGGGAGACTGGGATGCGACAAAAATCAGGACTGGCATTCGCCACCGCCGTGGGAGTGGCCCTGCTCGCGCCGGCCCTCGCCGCCGCCCAGTCAGCAGAGGAGATCGCCCACGGATTGGCGCTGGTCGAGGACAATTGCGTTCGCTGCCATGGCATCGGCAAAGCCGACAAGAGTTCGCATCCCGACGCACCGGAATTTCGCACGCTGTCGAAGCGCTATCCCATCGAAGCGCTTGGCGAGGCATTCGTCGAAGGAATCGTCACCGGCCATCCCGACATGCCCGAATTCATGGCGACGCCGGTCCAGACGGCCGCGATCATCGCCTACATCGACGGCATTCAGGAATAGAGCTCGTACTCCTTCCGGCTCCATGAGAAAGTAACCGATCATGAATCTCAACAGCATCCACATGGAACTGGCCCGCGACCGCGAGAATCCCGAGGGCAATGCCCACAGAGGCTACGAATTCACGGCGGCGCTGACGCCGGACGGCCATCTCGACCCGGAGGCCTGGAAGACGGCGCCGGAGCGCTTTACCGTGACACGGTTTTGGGACGGCGAACGCACGGCGCTCGGCACGCTCACCTATCGCAAGGGCGAATGGGTCTTCGACTATGACTACGAGGCCGACGCCGACGACGAACCCGGTTACCGGTTTGCCCAGCATGTCTTCCGCGAAGGCGAGTATGTCTCCATCGATGAGCCCGGCCTGGGCCTGCGTACCTTCAAGATCATCTCGGTGCGGCCGGCCGTGTAGATACGTGACGAGCGGATGTGCGACCGCGTCTCGTGGCTCGTTCCGATAGCGCCTTCCTATCGTCGGCTGACCTATCAGCCGCCGGGCTGTTCGGACGTCTCGCGGCGCGCCGCGTCCAGCATGGCAACAACTTCGTCGTCGCCGACCTGATGAAAGTCCCGGTAGTGAATGCCGATGGCATAAAAAGGCTCCGGGGTCGTCAGGCAGACCAGATCGTCGACGAGCGGCCGCAGCGCCACCAGCGTCTCGCGCGGGGCCACCGGCACGGCCAACACCAGACGGGCGGCACCGCGGCGGCGCAAGCCGATGAGCGCTGCACGGACGGTGGCGCCGGTGGCGATGCCATCATCGACGAGGATCGCCGTCCGGCCGGCCGTCGGGACCGGCGCGCGCCCTGCCAGATAGGCGTCCCGCCGCCGGGCGATCTCCCGCAGCTCCTTGTCGGCGAGCTTGTCGAGTGTGGGCTCGTCGAGCCCGGCCAGCCGCATCACGTCGTCGTTGCGCACCACCTCGGCACCCTCGCCTTCGCCCTCGACGATCGCCGCGGCGGCGAGTTCGGGCTGCCACGGCACGCCGATCTTGCGCACGATCAGCAGATCAAGCGGGACCGCAAGCTTTCGCGCGATCTCCAGCCCCACAGGTACACCACCGCGCGGTAGGGCCAACACCACAGGATCGGCGAGTTCCATCCCAGCCAGCCGATCGGCAAGCAGACGACCGGCCGTAGCGCGATCTGGAAAAGGGACTGGCTCGTTCATTGCGGACCTTCCGCTGTCAGGCCTCCGCTGCGATCGGCGCGAAGCGCCTGGGCGCTTGAACTGTGTGCGATACTGCCGGGCAACCAACGCTGCCTTGCGCCACGTCAATCAACCGTGCCCACAGCGAATAAAGCGACGGCCCCCAGCCACGATTGAGCCAGATCAAGGAGCCCATTTCGTGATCGGATAAACGGGGTCAAGCCGCAATCCGTTGACGCATCAGGCAGCGGCTGCCGACATTTCGGAGAAACGCGATGTTCAAGACGATACTGGTCTGTTTGGGGTCAAAGGATCGCGCCGAAGCGCTTCTGGACGTCGCTCTCCCGCTGGCGGAGCGCCATGACGCGCATCTGGTCGGGCTGCATGTGGTTCCCAGCTTTTCGAACTACGCCGGCGGCATGACCCCGGCGGAGGTTCCGGTGGAATTCTTCGAGGAGAACCGCCGCTTGATGCAGGCCGAAGCCGAGGCGATCGAACGCATCTTCGCGGAGCGGACGCGCTCGGCCGCGATCAGGAGCGAGTGGCGTCGCGAGGAGGCTACCAGCCCGAACCAGCACCGTGTCTTCAACCGGCACGCCATGTGCGCCGACCTTGTCATCGCCGGGCAGGCCCGCGACGCCGAATGGGGCGGCGGCAATATCCTGGTCGATCTGGTCATGGGATCGGGGCGGCCGGTTCTGCTTGTCCCATATGCCGGCCGGTTCGACCGCATCGGCGATCGGGTTATGCTGACCTGGAACGCCACGCGCGAGGCCGCACGAGCCGCCTTCGACGCCCTGCCGATCCTGAAAGACGCAAGCCATGTCCGCGTGCTGGCCATCGACCCCAGCGAGGATCGGTCCCATACCGGCCTGGCAGCGGCGGACGATCTCGCCGTCACCCTGGCAAGGCACGGGGTCAAGGCGGAGGCGGCAACCTCTTTCAGCGACACGATCTCGGTCGCCGACGACATCCTGTCGCGTCTCGCCGACGACGGCTCGGATCTTTTGGTGATGGGCTGCTTCGGCCATTCCAGGGTCCGGGAGATGCTGTTCGGTGGTGTGACGCGCCACGTCCTGCGCCATATGACGGTTCCCGTCCTGATGTCGCATTGACTGCGGCCGGAAAAACGGAAGAGTCCGAGTGATGACCGACGCCGAATTCGACGTTCTCGATCGCTACTGGCGGGCGGCGAACTATCTGTCGGTCGGCCAGATCTATCTGGTCGACAATCCGCTGCTGCGCGAGCCTCTTCGGCCCGAACACCTCAAACGTCGCCTGCTCGGCCATTGGGGCACCACGCCCGGCCTCAACTTCGTCTACGTCCACCTGAACCGGGTGATCCGGGAGCGGGACGTCTCCGTTCTCTACGTCTGCGGTCCCGGCCATGGCGGTCCGGGAATGGTCGCCAACACCTGGCTCGAAGGCAGCTATTCGCAGATCTATCCCGACATCTCCCAAGACGCCGAGGGCATGCGCAAGCTGTTCCGACAGTTCTCGTTTCCCGGCGGTATTCCCAGCCATGCCGCGCCGGAAACGCCGGGCTCGATCCACGAAGGCGGCGAACTCGGTTATGCCCTTGCCCATGCCTATGGCGCGGTCTTCGACAATCCCGACCTGATCGCCGCCTGCGTGATCGGCGACGGCGAGGCGGAGACCGGAGCGCTCGCCGCCTCCTGGCATTCGAACAAGTTCCTGAATCCGGCGAGCGACGGCGCCGTGCTGCCGATCCTGCATCTCAACGGCTACAAGATCGCCAATCCGACCGTGCTCGGCCGCATGGGCGACGACGAGCTTGCCTGCCTGTTCGAAGGTTATGGCCACGATCCCATCTTCGTCGAGGGTGATGATCCGGCCTTGATGCACCGCAAGATGGCCGCCGCCTTCGACCGGGCCTTTGGGCGCATCGCCGAAATCCAGGCCGAGGCGCGGTCCGGCAAGGCCACCGGGCGTCCCGACTGGCCGATGATCGTGCTCAGGTCTCCGAAAGGCTGGACCGGACCGAAGGAGGTCGACGGCAAGAAGGTCGAGGGTTTCTGGCGCGCCCACCAGGTGCCGGTGGCACAGGTCCGCGACAATCCGGAGCACCGGTGCATCCTCGAGGACTGGATGCGCTCCTACGAACCGGAGGAGCTTTTCGACGAGGCGGGCCGGTTGCGGCCGGATCTGGCCGATTTCGCGCCCCAGGGCGAGCGCCGGATGGGCGCCAATCCCGTCGCCAATGGTGGCCGGCTCAAGGTCGATCTCGACCGGCCGGATGTCGGCGACTTCGCCGTCGACGTGACGCGGCCCGGTGGCGTTCAAGGCGAGGCGACGCGAGTGCTGGGCCAGTATCTGCGCGATCTCATGGTGCGCAATCGCGACGCGCGGAACTTTCGTCTGATCAGTCCGGACGAGGCCTCGTCGAACCGTCTCGACGCGGTGTTCGAGGTCACCGAGCGGGTCTGGATGGAGCGGATCGAACCCTATGACGTCCATCTCGCCCGCGAGGGCCGGGTCATGGAAATCCTCAGCGAGCATCTCTGCCAGGGTTGGCTGGAAGGCTACCTCCTCACCGGCCGGCACGGGCTGTTCGCCTGCTACGAGGCCTTCGTCCACATCGTCGATTCCATGTTCAACCAGCACGCCAAATGGCTGAAGGTCTCGCGCGAGATTGAATGGAGGGCGCCGATCGCGTCGCTGAACTATCTTCTGACCTCGCATGTCTGGCAACAGGATCACAACGGCTTCAGCCATCAGGATCCGGGTTTCGTCGATCTCGTCGCCAACAAGAAGGCCGATGTCGTCCGCCTGTATTTCCCGCCCGACGCCAACACGCTCCTATGCGTCGCCGACCACTGTCTCGGGACCTATGACCGGGTGAACGTCATCGTCGCCGGCAAGGCGCCGGCGCCGCAATGGCTGACCATCAAAGAGGCGAAGGCCCATTGCGACACGGGGATTTCCGCTTGGCCGTTCGCCTCCAACGTCTCGGCGGATCAAACGCCCGACATCGTCATGGCCGCGGCCGGCGACGTGCCGACCATCGAGGCGTTGGCGGCCACCGCCCTTTTGCGCGAGGCGCTGCCGGAGCTTAAAATCCGTTTTGTCAACGTGATCGATCTGATGGCGTTACAGCCAAAGGAGCGGCATCCGCACGGCCTCGACGACGCCGCCTTCGACGCGCTGTTCACCCGCGATCGGCCGGTGATCTTCGCCTATCACGGCTATCCCTATCTCATCCACCGCCTGACCTATAAGCGCGCCAACCACGACAACATCCACGTTCACGGCTACCAGGAGGAAGGCACGACAACGACGCCCTTCGACATGGTGGTGCTCAACGAATTGGATCGTTTCCATCTGGCGATCGCCGCCATCGCGCGGCTGCCGGATCGCGGCGGAGCGGCCGGCGGAGAAGCGATCGAGCAATTTCGCCAGCGACTTGCGGCGCATCGGGCCTATATCGTCGAGAATGGCGAAGACATGCCCGAAATCCGCGACTGGTCCTGGCGATACCAAACGACTTTGGACGCGGCGGAATAACCAGCCTTCCAGCCTGTCTGGTGAACGATGACGAGCGACGCTGTCCTCTGTCTGAACGCCGGCTCATCGAGCACGAAGTTCGGCCTTTTCCGGATCGGCCTATCGGATTGGCCGTCGCTGGTGGCCCGCGGTCAGTTGAAGCGCGGTAAGGAGGAAATTCGTCTGGAGGCCCGGGGCCCCGACGGCAGCATCGCGCTCGACGAGATTGTGGCGGACGACGCGGCCGATCCGCAGCGCGCCTATCAGCGGCTTCTCGACTGGGCTGACGATCTGGCGCGACCAGGGCGCCTCGCTGCGGTCGGCCACCGGATCGTCCATGGCGGCACCGCGTTCACGGGACCGGTTCGGCTCACAGCGGAGACGATTTCCTCAATCGAGGGTCTGACGCCGCTGGCTCCGCTGCACCAACCACTGGGGCTGAAGCCGGTGCGCGCAATCGCCGGTCTGCGGCCGGACCTTCGCCAGACCGCCTCCTTCGACACGGCGTTTCATAGCTCGATCGCGCCGCAAGCCGCACGCTACGCCCTGCCCCGGCGGCTCGAAGCGGAAGGTATCCGCAAATATGGCTTCCACGGCTTGTCCTACGATTACATCGCCCATCGGCTCGACGATCGCTGGCCCGGTACCACTGCGAAGAAGACGGTCGTCGCCCATCTCGGCGCCGGCGCCAGCCTGTGCGCGCTAAAGGACAGCAAGAGCGCCGATACGACGATGGGCTTTTCGACCCTCGACGGCGTCGTGATGGCCACCCGGTGCGGTTCGCTCGATCCGGGCGTGATTCTCTATCTTCTCAAGGCGAAGGGTTTTACGCCTGAGGCCATCGAACATCTGCTCTATTACAAATCCGGGCTGCTCGGCGTTTCCGATCTGTCCGGCGACATGCGCGAGCTTCTCAAAGCCGACACGCCGCCAGCCCGTGAGGCGATCGACCTGTTCGCCCTCAGCGTCGCGCGCCAGGTGGCCGTGATGGCGACGAGTCTCGGGGGCCTTGAGCGTCTGGTCTTCACCGGCGGGGTCGGCGAGAATCAGCCCGGCATCCGCGATGCCATATGCCATCATCTTGTCTGGCTCGGCCTTGCGGTCGATCCGGATCGCAATCGGGCCGCCGTGGAGCGGATCGACGCGCCGGACAGTCGCGTCGAAATCCTGATCGTTCCGACCGACGAAGAGGCCGTCATCGCCCGCGACGCGGCGAGGTTGCCGGTCGGCTAAAGAGGTAGCCGAACTTCTTGCAGCAGTAGGTGTGCAAGTCCCCGAGGCCCACGGACGGCTTTTCGACTTGGATGTCACGGTTCATTGCGGCGGCAAGCTAAATCAGTGTATCGTCAGGGTGGAAGCGCAACATCGAAATACGAAACCACCTCCACTCGATATATATCCGTCCCATGACTGCCTTCCTATTTACCACCTATATTCCAGCGACTCCCCAATTCGAACGGAGGAATAATTTATCTCCCCCTTCCACGATAACAATATGTATCGGAAATATAACAAATATTTTCATTATAAATAAACCCGGTCTGTATCGTAAATAATAGTTATTTCTAGGATTTTTTCCTCCATTATACTCTCGATATGAATATAGATCTGCTCCGTTGCTGACCAAAAAATCCGCGACCTGCTGCCCCGTGCAATTCGCGCCCGCCAGAGCTTGATCGAAAATTGCCTTGTAGCGAATCCCGATATCTTTCAGATATTCGTCCATGTTTTGAAGCGGTTCCGAGGCGAGCGCTTCGGCACACGTCACGCTCGGGCCCGCAACCGGCGGATTTCCGGCGCCGTTTTCCTGGTCTCGCGTGTCGGCCTGGCTCGGAACGATGCCGGTTTCCTCGCCGCGCTGCTCATCCGGTATCAGCTTCGGCGCCGTCGCTTTATCGGTTTCCACCCGTCCCAGGCCGGCGGCCCCGGTGTCTCGCAGTTCGTCCCCGAATGCAGTCGTGGTGAGTGGGGCAACCGACGCGATCGGTCCCAGCCCCAGGAGGACGTACCCCACGAGACAGATGGAGACAATCCGGCTCCGCGTCACTGCGCGCGACCCGGTCCCCGCCGGCGTCGATGCAGGACGACGCTTTGCGAACTTCGCGCCGATATCCACGCCATCGCTCGCAAGCTTTCGTCTGAGAGGACCATAAGGATCGAAGTCGATCGACATCTTTATTCCTCACTGTTCCCGCGTGGCACGGCGGAATTGATCCGACAGCGGCTTCAGGAGATATGACATCGCCAGATCGGGCGCTACCGCATCCACATCGAGCGTTGGTCAGTTCTATGGATTTCATTGGGACGTGGCGCACCCGACAGGATGAAATTGGGCAATGGACCTTGGAGGTGGCGCATTGATGCCGGCCTCATTGGAGCTGCTGGTTTCCCCTGGTCGATCCGGGCGGCATCGCTGCGCGAACCGCCAGCGCAAAGCTCGGCGAATGCCAGCAGGCGAAGGGCCGGTGCCGCGTCCTTTGTCGTCCTGGCCAGACGCCGAAATATCGAGCCGTCGAAATCGCCGCGCAGCGGGAATGGGCATTGCCATGGCAAACTTCCGTTTGACACAGTGATTGAGAATTCTACCGGCTCGGGATCCCCAAGAGCGTCACGCTCCATGCTCGGTGGTATGGGTCAAGTCGACACGAATTACAGGGTGATAACTGCCTCATGCGATTGAATCTCGATAGGCTGATGGGCCAGGCCAGCAAACTTCGACGAAAGGGCGATCTGGCGCAGGCCAGTCAGCTTTATCTGACAATTCTCGAAGCGTATCCCGGAAACCAGCGCGCGTCGAAGGCGCTCGAACAGCTGCGAGCTGAGGCCATCGATCCGCCAGTGGAAACGTTGAGGGATTTGGAATCCCTATATCAGAAAGGCGAATTTGCCGGCGTCGCGGAGACGGGCGAGCGGTTCGCGCAGGACTTTCCACGGTCTTGCACCCTTTGGAATATCATTGGAGCGGCAAACCAGGCTCTCGGTCGAACCCAAGCCGCGGAGGAGAATTTTCGCCGAGCCCTCGACATCAATCCGCAGGACGCCGATGCACACAACAATCTTGGGGTGATCCTCAAAGCCCAGAATAGAACCGGAGAAGCACTCGAAAGCTATCAGCGCGCCACGTTGTTCAACCCGAACCACGCTGACGCTCTCGTGAATCTGGGAAATCTTGTCAAAGATACGGGTCACGTTGATGACGCGCTGACCTACTATGCCAAAGCACAGCGAATAAACCCGGGCGATGCGGCGATATACTACAATATTGCCGGGACACTTCAAGAAAAAGGTGAGGTAGAGGAATCCGTCCGTCACTATCTTCGAGCGCTCGAACTCGCTCCCGATTACCAAAAGGCGCGAGCGCAGCTTTTGCACCAGCTGGCGCATCTGTGCGACTGGGATCGACTGCAATCCTTCAGCACGGGCACGGCGACCCTGGGGATCGTCGGCGAGCCGGTCGAGCCGTTCGCTTTGTTGTTCCTGGAAGACTCGCCCTCGCGCCAGCGTATCCGCTCGGAACGGTTTGCCGCTAAGAGGTTCGAGGCGAGCCCCCTCCCCATACCGATTCGGACTGACGTTCCGCGGAAAAACTTGCGCATCGGTTATTTCTCAGCCGATTTTCACAGCCACGCGACCATGTATCTTCTCTCCCAAGTCCTGCTGGGGCATGATCGAAGTTCGTTCGAGATTTACATCTATTCCTATGGCACCAAGCAGGACGAATGGATCACGCCCACCCTGAAGAACGCCGTTACCCGTTTTCAGGATGTGCGGGAATTGTCCGATCTTGATCTGGCCGGCCTCGCCCGTCGTGATGCTCTCGACATCGCCGTCGATCTGAAAGGCTATACGCGGAATTCGCGGTCTGGCATTTTCTCGCACCGCCTGGCGCCGATCCAGATCAGTTATCTCGGATATCCCGGTACGATGGGCGCCCGCTTCATCGATTACATCGTGGCGGATGACGTGGTCATTCCGCCCTCGCACCGTGAACACTATACCGAGAACGTCATATACCTTCCCCATTCGTATCAGCCGACCGACAATAGCAGAGAAATTCCGGACAAGCCGTCGAGCCGCCAGCAATTCGGGCTACCGCCAGACGGCTTCGTCTTTTGCTGCTTCAATGCGACTTACAAGATCACCCTGCGCGAATTCGCCATCTGGATGCGCCTTCTCGACAAGGTCGATGGAAGTGTTCTTTGGCTGTTGCGATCCAACAAGTGGGCAGAAGCGAACCTCCGTGCGGCGACCAGGACGCACGGAATCGATGAATCACGGCTCGTCTTCGCGGAACGGCAGCCGCATCTTGAGCATCTGGCGCGGCACCGGCATGCGGATCTTTTCCTCGACACGTTCAACGTCAATGCCCATACGACGGCAAGCGATGCTCTATGGGCCGGGCTGCCGATCGTCACGAGAATGGGCGAGCAATTCGCGGCAAGAGTGGCCGCGAGCGTCTTGCATGCCGCGGGGCTTCCAGAACTCATAACTGATTCAGACGAGGCCTATGAGATGCTCGCCCTCGACCTGGCGACGGATCGATGCAAGCTCGACGCGATCAAGCAGAAGCTTTCCGACAATCGTCTCACTCAGCCGCTGTTCGACAGCAGACGCTATACGAAACATCTGGAAGCTGCCTATCGGCAAGCCTGTCAGCGCTATATCGACGGCAAGTCAGTCGACACGATCCGGGTGGAAGACGATAGGGCGGGGTGATTGCCCAGACGGCAGATCGATCTCGCGATCGCAGCGACCGTAAGATCGGCCAACCGCACCTGGTTGCCCGGCGTACATTGCAATCCGCAAGTACTACAGGGCGTTTCAGACACGCCTCAGAAAGCCGTCCGGTGAGGCCGTGATCATCAGCTTGTGCTCGATGTCCTTGTCGGTCTCGAAATGCAGGGGGTGGCCGTCTCGGCCACTCCGTTCGGTGGTGTTCAGCGCCTCCATGTACTCCCAGACCGCTGTCTTGGGGTTGTTACCTTTGCCCCATGGACGATCGGCGCACATGTCCGCGGGAAGATTCTCCACGCCGCTGTCCCAAACCACGCAATAACACCCCCTGGACGTCAATGGGGCATACAGTTCAAGCTCCTCCAGAACATGCGCGTGGGTGTGATTGGAGTCCAGGAACACCATGACACGCTCAGAGCCATCGGCATGAGCGTAAATTGCCTCTGCCGACTCCCGCGAAGTGGACGACCCCTCGAGCAAATGGATCATGCGTCGCAGCGGATGGGCATCCAAGCCTTCGCGGTTATGCGCTCTGATGTCGATATCGACACCGACGACCTTGCGCCGGCTCGCCTTCGGGTCGATCACGGTCCCGGCTTCGACTGCATCGCAATAATCGAGCAGCGCCAACATCGAGGCGCTCATGATCAAGGATCCGCCGTGAGCAATGCCGGTCTCGACGATCAGGTCGGGGCGGCACGCCCAGATCAATTCCTGGATGGCATAGATGTCCTGAGGCACCTGAATGATTGGCCGTCCAAGCCAGCTGAAATTCTGCGCGTAGCGATGCCGGATGGCCTCGCGAATCCAGATATTGCTCAGTCCGATAAAGTCGCGGTCTTCACCGGCATCGCGGATATTCGACGCCACGAAATTGCGAAACTGTTCAGCGGGGTCCATCTCGTCTCCAATCGGCACGCATTCCGAGGCGTCCTGTCGGCCCGGGCAGGCCCCTGCAGTAAGGCGAATCGGCGGCAACGCACAAGCGGATGCTTCAAGGGCCAGGCGCGACTTCGGTCACGGTCGGGCGGAGAGGAGTAGGGCCCCCGGTGGCGATGGCGGCTACCGCGACGTCGGCAATGGTTGTCGACAGGCACTTGCCGCCATCTGGAATCGACGAAACCGCCGTCCGTCCGGCTTATCATCAGGCCCACACAAGCGAGTCTCCCTTAAGTCAATCAGGTGATTCTCGGGGACTTCTGGCAGATTTTGATGCAGCGTCATTCACCGTTTTCATCTGTAGCGCCATGCAAATCGGCGCATGCAGAAGCCCGGAATAAGGCATGAAAGTCGTTATCCTGGCGGGCGGCCGCGGCTCGCGACTGGCCGAGGAAACCTCGGTGCGGCCGAAGCCGCTGGTGGAGATCGGCGAAAAGCCGATCATCTGGCACATCATGAGCATCTACGCCCATTTTGGCTTCAAGGACTTCATCGTCTGTGCCGGCTACAAGGGCTACCAGATCAAGGAATATTTCGCGAACCTCGTTCTGCACCACAGCGACGTCACGGTAGATCTCGGCCGGAACCTGATCCACTATCACCAATCGGACAAGCTCGATTGGCGCGTCAGCGTGATCGACACCGGTCTCGACACTATGACAGGCGGGCGGCTGAAGCGCGCCAAGCCGTATCTTACGCCGGGCGAGCCCTTTTGCATGACTTATGGCGATGGGGTCGCCGACGTGGACGTGGCCCGCGAAGCTGCGTTTCATCGCGCGCACGGGCTCAAGGCGACAATGTGTACCGTGGCACCACCCGGCCGTTTCGGCACGGTCAATATCGAGGGCGAACGCGTCTCGGCCTTCGTGGAGAAGCCCACGGCCGACACGCAACGCATCAATGGCGGCTTCTTCGTCCTGCAACCGGAGGTGCTCGATCTCATCGAGGGCGACGGCACGGTATGGGAGAGCGGGCCGCTGGAACGGCTGGTCGCCGAAGGCCAACTCGCCTCCTTTCGCCATGATGGCTTCTGGCGTCCCATGGACACGCTGCGCGAGCGTATTCACCTCAACGAAATGTGGAATGCCAGCGCCGCGCCATGGAAGGTTTGGACGTGACCGGATTCTGGACCGGCCGCCGCGTCCTCGTCACCGGTCATACCGGCTTCAAGGGCGGCTGGCTCTCTCTGTGGCTGGAACGCCTAGGGGCGCAGGTGACGGGCATTGCCCGCGCGCCCGAGACCGAGCCGGCGCTTTATTACCTACTTGGCCCCTGGAACGGCCAAGACCATCATCTCGCCGACATCCGCGATCTCTCGGCGCTGGCGCCGCTGGTAAAAACGGCGCGCCCGCAAGTGGTGTTTCATCTGGCTGCCCAGCCGTTGGTGCGGCGGTCCTATGCCGAGCCGGTCGAGACCTTCGAGACCAATGTCATGGGCACAGTGAACCTTCTTGAGGCCATACGTGGGGCACCGGATGTGCAGGCGGTGGTGGTGGTGACCACCGACAAGGTCTATGCCCATCGCGATGATGGTCGTCCGTTTGACGAGGACGACCGGCTTGGCGGCAATGACCCCTACAGCTGCTCGAAGGCCTGTGCCGAACTCGTCGTCCAGGGTTTCCGCGACAGTTTCTTCGGTTCGGGCGGCCCGGCACTGGCCACCGCCCGCGCCGGCAATGTGGTCGGCGGCGGAGACTGGTCGGAGGATCGACTGGTGGCCGATTGCGTGCGTTCGCTCGAAGCGGGGAGGCCCGTCCATCTACGCGCGCCGCGCTCGACCCGGCCCTGGCAGCATGTGATTGAGCCGCTGGCGGGCTATCTGAAACTGGCGCAGGCGCTGACGGAGGAGCCGGCCCGCGCGCCGCAGGCTGTGAATTTCGGTCCGGACCCGGATCAGTCCGCCACGGTAGCCGAGATGGCGGAGCGGCTCGCCGCCGCTTGGGGCGCTGCCGAAGCCTGGCTTGCCGACGAGGGACCGCATCCGCCCGAGGCGAAGGCGTTGCGTCTGCGCTCGGATCGCGCCGCCGAGGCACTGGGCTGGCGACCCCGCCTATCGCTGGACGAAACCCTTACTTGGACCGCCGACTGGTATCGCGCTCACCGCGCCGGTGCCGACATGCGCGGATTCACGACGACGCAGATTGCCGCCTATGAAGAGCGGGCGTCGCGATGAGATTCATTGAGACGAAGGTGGCCGGCGCCTGGGAGATCGAGATCGAGCCACTCCCCGACGAGCGGGGTTTTTTTGCGCGCGCGTTTTGCGCGGAAACCTTCGCGGCGCGAGGGCTGATGGATCGATTCGTTCATGCCGACATCTCCTTCAACCCCTCCCGGGGCACGCTGAGAGGGATGCATCTCCAGGCTCCTCCGAGGGCTGAGATCAAGCTCGTTCGCGCCGTGCGCGGCCGAATTTTCGATGTCGCCGTGGATCTGCGACCGCAGTCGCCGACCTATCTCGGCCATGCCGCCGTCGAACTCGACGCGAGCCGCTGGAACGCCCTCTATGTGCCCGCCGGCTGTGCCCACGGGTTCCTTACCCTCGAAGACGATTGCGAGGTCCTCTACCTCGTCTCCGAGATCTACGCCCGCGACCTCGCCCGCACCTTCCGCTGGAACGATCCCGCCTTCGGCGTGAACTGGCCGGCCGAACCCCAGATCATCTCGGCCCGTGATGCCAATGCAGAGGACTTCAAGCCATGAACGCTCCCTTCGATCCCGCAAAGCTGCCTGCCAGCGCGCCCACCACAGTCATGGAGGCGCCGTCCGATGTGACGCTCAGCATCTGCGTCCCCACCTACAATCGCGCGCGCTTCCTCGAACATCTCTTTCCGCATCTGGCCGAGGCGAGCCAGGCCTTCGACTTCACCTATGAAATCGTCGTCTCGGACAATGCTTCGCCGGACGATACGGCCACCGTGGTCGAGCGCTTCCAGGCGGACGGCTTGCCGATCCGCTATTTCCGTCAGGAAGAGAACAAGGTTCTGTCCAATCTCCTCAGCGCCTTCCACCATGCGCGGGGACGCTATCTCGTCTATCTGGCGGATGATGATCTGATCGTCCCGGAGGCGCTGGCCGACAACATCCGCTTCATGCTGGCCAATCCGGAGATCCGGGCCTGCTACACCCCGTGGGACATCTACGACGATGTGAACAAGGCCTCGCATCAGTTGTTTTATCAGCTGGATAGCGAGCTCGCTGTCTTCCATCCCGGTCAGGAGGTAGATCTGCTCAATATGCTCGTCAAAAATCACATCATCCCGGAGATCGCGATCTACCGGGCCGATGCCGTGCGCTGCATCGTCTCGGCGCCACGCTTCTGTTACTGGGCGTTCAGCTACCTCGCCGCGATCGCCGCGCAAGGGCCGATCGCCTTCCGGCAGATGCCCTACTACCGCTCGGTGACACTGTCGCCCGTCATGCCCAACCGATCCCAGGAAGGGACCGCCGACAACCTGTCCAACTGGGACAGCTTCCGAGGTGGCATCGAATACATGATTTTCAGCCTACTGCGCCGGCATAACGTTACCCCCGACGCGGAATTACGGCTGGCGTTCCGCGACATGGTGGACAGCTTTCTGCAATTGCGTATGCGCGTGACCTTGAGACTGTGGCTGGGCCGCCGGGATTATATCCGCGCCTATGAAATCCTCTGCCGCCTGAACTATCTCAACCCCAACGCGATCGAGGGGATCGACAATCTGGAGAAGCTGTCGCCGTTGATCATGGCGCAGACGCTGGCGCGCCTCGCCAACGGCATCGCCGGAATCGACCGCGTAGTGCTGGCCGGTATCGGCGACAGCGATGCCGTCGGGACCATGTTGCGGGATCTGGGGCTGGAGGAGCGTATCCGGGTTGAAGCCGCCTCGGATGCGCCTGACGAAGGCGCCCGGACTGGCTGCCTTGTCTTCATTGGACAAGAGAATCTGCGCCAGGATTTTGTGGATCAAGGCTATGAATCTGGGCTCATCGTCAGCGAAAGGAATATCAGCGCCAACATTCTGATCTAAGCAACTCCTTGCCCGCTGGCTGAACACCTCTTCCACGCTCTCACAAGCCGACTCGTGTCCGCTTGCCGCCGCGGCTAAAGTCGAGCATTGACCGACCAGCCACATCGGTGGCGCCGGACCGCATTGGAGGCGAACGAGTGAGATCGACCCGACGCAATGGAGCGATCTGGTGAACTGCAGGCACTGCGGCGGCGCCCTTCGTCTGCCGTTTCTCGATCTCGGCAGCGCTCCGCCCTCCAACGCCTACCTCACCGAAGAGGCGCTGCGGGAGCCGGAAATCTGGTTCCCACTGCGGCTGCTGGTCTGTGGCAGCTGCTGGCTCGTGCAGACCGAAGATTACGCCGGCCGCGCCGCACTGTTCACCGATGACTACGCTTATTTCAGCTCGTTTTCGTCTTCCTGGCTGGCGCATGCCAAGCAATATGTGGGAACGATGGTCGCACGCCTCGGCCTCGGAGCTGAAAGTTCGGTCGTCGAGATCGCAGCCAATGACGGCTATCTCCTGCAATATGTCGCCGCCGCCGGTATCCCCTGCTATGGAATCGAACCGACCGTCGGCACAGCCGCATCGGCGCGCGTCAAAGGACTCGAGATCATCGAGAGCTTCTTCGGCAACGCCCTGGCCGAAACCTTGGTCGAGCACGGCCGACAAGCCGACCTCATAACCGCGAACAACGTGCTGGCGCATGTGCCGGACATCAACGACTTCGTGGCAGGTTTCGCCAAGTTGCTGAAGCCGAGTGGCGTTGCGACATTCGAGTTTCCGCATCTGCTAATGATGGTGCGGGACAACCAGTTCGATACCGCCTACCACGAACACTATTCCTACCTGTCACTGACGGTGGTGGAGCGAATCTTCACCCACAACGGACTGTTGGTTTTCGACGTCGAGGAACTGCCGACCCACGGTGGCAGCCTGCGGGTCTTCGCCCAGCGCCGCGATACGGCCATCCATCCCGTGTGCGCATCCGTTCCGGCGCTACGGGAGCGGGAAGCAAACGCGGGCATGAGCGACGCCGATTTCTATCGCGGTTTTCAGGTCGAGGCCGAGCGGGTCAAGGACGATCTGACGCGCTTCCTGATCGATGCCAAGCGCCAAGGCCTCAGCGTTGGCGCTTATGGCGCAGCGGCCAAGGGCAACACACTTCTCAACTTCGCCGGCGTGAAACGCGACCTTCTGCCCTATGTCGTGGATAAGAACCCAGTCAAACAGGGACGGTTCATGCCCGGCAGCCGCATTCCGATCGTCTCGGAAGATCATTTGCGGGAATCGCGGCCAGACCGTGTCCTGATCCTGCCCTGGAACCTCGCCGACGAAGTCACCGCCCAATTGGCTTACATCCGCGCCTGGGGTGGCGCCTTCGTTACTGCCGTGCCGAGGATAAACCTTATCTGACGGGTCGCGGAGAGATGCTGTCGGCGCAAGCCCAGCGCATCCGAGTCAGAGGACGCTTACGACGCGACGGTTCGCGTCTCGTCACGCCGGTGCGACGTCTGCCATGGTTCAGATCCGACCGAGGGGGCGAGGCTTGGGTCGTCGGGAAAGCAGGCGCGAAAATGACCAATGCTGCCCTTCGATCGGCTTTCGGAGAGCAGATGCGCGCTGTCCCTCCTTCCCGCTTCTTGCGGGTCCGCGCGTAAGCTGGAGAGGAACCAGGCGCGCGAATCGCGCCCCAGAGCTGCGACAAAATCACGGCGCTGGCGGGGGTAGTCGGCCAATCGTGCATAGGTCTCGGCGAAGACGCCCAGCGTTTTCGCGGGCGTGCGCGACCTTGCCATGTCGGCAGCCGCCGCGGCTCCCAGCTCCGCCACCTCGCCGGCGTTTTGCCGTATCCGGTCGAGCAACGACGCGCACTGGGCGACATCCCCCACGACGAAGCCGTTACGGCCATGGCGCACGATACTTCGTTCGGCCGGGTTATCCCACACGATGGGCGTAGCTCCCATCGACATGGCTTCAACCAGTGCGTTCTCGCCGGTGCCGTAGTGGCCTGGGCTCAGGAGATAAAAGAAGACGTCGATCCCTTTCAGGACCGCACGCGGATCTTTGGCATAGCCCTCGAACCGAATTCTCTCGGGATATCGCATAGCGGCGGCGCGGGCTGCGACCTCCCCCGTTGGGTCAAGGTGACCCCACATGGCGACGCGAATGTCACCGTCCATTGCATCGATCACATCGAAAATAGCCGGGTGCATTTTGATGAAATCGAGCGTGCCGAGATAGCCATAGCGCAAAGGGTGTCGGGGACTCACCCGGCGCTTGGGCGAGGCGAAGCCGAAGCCCGAATTGGCGATGCCGAACGCCTCCGGGCGTGCCTCCACCAACGGCAAGAGATTGGTCGCTTCCAGTGAGCAGGGAGAGGTGAAGAGCGTACGATCCGCCTCAGCCAAAAGGCCGGCCGGAATGAGCGGCTGGCCAAGACCCGAAATATGGACCCACAGCGCCAGACGCATCGCCGGGAGGGGTGTAGTGGCGAGCGAATGATAGACAAGGGGATGGTTCCACCACTCCACTTGCACCACATCCGCCGCTTCCACCAGATCGCAAAGCCGCTTGCTGCCGGGGCGGACAACAATGTGCCCGCCGGCCTCCGCGATGCGCCTGACGAAAGTGGTGTCGCGCGGCTCTTCCAGGAGAACGTATGTATGGCACAGGTGATGCCCTCCGTCCGCAGGCTCGTCTCGGCTGGCTTCGGCCAGCACGGCGTGGGCCTTGCCGACGCCGCCACCAAGATGGGCGCAGATGTGGAGGATGTTCACTCAGCCGCTTCCAACATGGGCCGCCGTCCGCCGGGCGCCGCGATCGCAGGATCGAGCGTAACCTCTGCTTTGAATTTGGCCAGAAGCTCGACTCGATAGGGATCGATATTGTCCGGAAGGCAGTGACTGAGTTGGCCGCAACCGCTGCAGACGTTATTTTCGCAACGCTTGCCTTCCAAGTGCTGCAGGCGCAGCGCGTTCATAGCGTTGGAATTCCATATCGCCTTCATCGACGTCGTCCTGACGTCGCCAATGATCAGCTTGCGCCCCCAGTCGAGAAAGCAGGAACTGACGAGGCCGTCGGCATTCACCGAATAACCATAGAAAATGTAGGGACAGGTCTGCGTCGTCGCGACCGGCTGCTGGTAGATTCCTTGGGTAATCTTGACTCCCGTGTGGGCTTCGATGTCGAATTCCGGCCAGCAAGGCGCGAAGTTTTCAATGAAGATGCGATCGCAATGATCGCCGAAGGTGTCGAAGAATTCCTGCCGCTGCGCCTCGGTGATCAACTCGCCGGGGATCTTGACCACCACTTCGCACTGACCCTTGTTGGCGTAGAGCCATTTGACGTTCGTGACGAAGCCTTCGAAGTCGAAATCGAAGCCAGTGAAGCGCCTGTATTGCTCGCGCGTCATGCCATCGACGGAAATGTTGATCTTGTCGAGGCCGGCTTTCAGTACCGGGCCGAGGCGGTCCGGGGTCAGGAAGGTTCCGTTGGTGGTGGTGTCGATATAGTCCACATACCCGCTCGCCTTGGCATAGGCGATCATGTCGGCGAGGCGCTTGTTCAGGAACGGCTCGCCGTCCTTATATAGCCGCAACACCTTGATGGGTTTCTCAAACTCGGCGAGATCGTCGACGATCTTCGTGAATACGTCGAACTTCATGGCGCCCTGGTAGCGACCGGTCTCGCGGATCATGTCGCGATGACCGGTGGGGCAGAACGTACACTGGAAATTGCACGAACTGGCGGGATCGACGAAGACGACGAAGGGCGTCTCGAGCGGAATGACGGTCTCGAGCGCCGTCCGGTCGTCGAGGTTTATGCGTGGCTTGATCTCTGCCTTCATGAATTCGGACTTGTCCTCAGTTTCCGGCCGACACCAGGTTGCACACTCCGACGACCACCGTCGGATCTCCTGGCCGCGGCTCGGCGGCGCCAAATTCCAGCAGGTCACGGCGCCCCATTGCGTCCGCCACGCGCTCGGCGAGCTGCCGAACGGTAACGGCGCGACCAGAGCAGATGTTAATTGCGCCAGGCTGGCCTGTGTCAACCACCTGCGCCACCATGGCACCGGCTGCGCGGACATCGAGAAAATCGCGTAGCTGCGTGCCCGATGAGAGCCGGGCCACCTGGCCGCGATCGATCTGCTGGCGGACATAAGCGGCGAGACGACTGGGGTGCTCCCCCTCGCCATAAAGATAAAACAGCCGCGCCCATGAGAACGTGGTGCCGGTCCCGGCGAAAAAAGGCTGGAGGATCTGGAGCAGGGCGAGCTTTGCCGTAGCGTAGAGTGTCGTTGGTCCGAGCGGCGAGTCGCTGCTCAGATGCGCAGATGGCAGCGCATATTCGAAGCAGGTCCCGATGCCGATGACGTGGCCGACACCGGCAGACGCGGCCCCACGCGCCAGCGCCAGGCTGCCACGAACGCAATCGAGGTTTTCCGGCGCGTGGAGATAAATGCCGGGGGTCGCAAACCATGCCGCATGGATGATGGCGTCCACCCCGGCGCTCGCCTTAGACCAGAACGCCGGCTCTTCCGCGAACAGGTCCTCGGTCTCGATAATGTCGGCTTCTGCGGCCAGCCGGCCGCCAGTGCCAGTGCGCAGCACCACCCGCACGCTGTGGCCGTTCTCGCTCAACGCGCGGTGGATTTGCCGTCCGACGAAGCCAGTGGCGCCAGTGAGCAAAACTGTCTTGGCGGGAAGCGAGCCCGGCCGCATTGAGGCGGGACAGTCGGTATCGGGCCGAGGTTCAGTCTGCATGGCGGCGCTGCCGTTCGCATTGCTGTATCGTGATCACACTGCCACCGGTCAGATGGCTCATGGCGGGAATCACTGTGGCCACCGCGCAAGCGCCACAAGGTTTGCGGCAGGGAGCGCGTTCAGGGTGCCGTTCGGTAGACTGCGGCGACAAAAGCCGCAGATTGATGACGCCGTATAGCCCGCCGAGCCTGGGAACTCCAGGCGGAGCGGTCAAATGCGCGAGAAAGGGATTGGGCCGAGGTGCGGCAGCGTAATTGGGAGAACCGGCTGTCGCGGCTGCGCGAAGAATGGTGGGTGGCGTGACCTCTGTTTGCCCCGCTGCATCCCCCGGTCGCGATGACCGGGTCAGCCGCCATTTCGACACCATGCCTGATTCCAGCGGAGCTTCTGCTTTGCTCCGGGCGGTCAATGCTGCCGCGCCCGGCGGCAGTCCCGTGGTGCCCGGCAACCGTCCGCTCTGGCTCTATGGTGCCGGCGATCTGGGTAAGCTGGCCCGCAGTCATCTCGATGCGGTCGGCCAGCCCATCGCAGGCGTTGTCGATCGCAACGCCGAGGCGCATGCAAACGATCCGGCCTGGGCCGGCATCCCGGTGCACGCGCCCGAGACCGTGCCGAAGGAGGTGAAGGCGAAGGCGTTGCTCGCAATCTCCATCGTCACAAGCCCCTACGCGCCTTTGCACAAAGTGCTCAACGACCAGGGCTGGACCACATGCGTGCCCGTCTATGACGTGGCCGAGGCGTTCCGCGACAGCCATCCACTGAGCAATGGCTGGTTCGCCTCTCAGCTCTCCGAGCTGGAACTGGAAGAAGCCGGCCTGGTGCTGGCGGCCTTCGCCGACGATGCTTCCCGGGCGCATTACCTGCGCTTTGCCGCTTGGCGTCTCGGGCGGCAGGAGTGGGACTTCGCAGGTGCCCCGGTGGTCCCGCGGGAGCGCTTCTTCATCCCCGAGATCAAGGCGGCCCTGCGCCCCGACGAACGCTTCCTCGATGCTGGCGCCCACCATGGCGGCGTGACCGCCCGCCTGCTGGCGGAAACCGAAGGTGTCTTCTCGACGGTCTGGGCCGTGGAGCCCGACGAGGCCAGCCGGGCCGGGCTCCGATCCTATGTCGAAGGGCTTCCTCCGCAGCTGCGGGACCACATCCATGTGGTCGACGCCGTGCTTGGCGCGCGGCGCGAGCCGGTCCGCTTTCATGATGGTCTCGGCTATGCATCGCAGATCGCCGTTACAGGTCAGGCTCTGCGCTCCAGCGAGCCCTTGGACGACCTGGACCTCGACGTGACATTCATCAAGCTGCATCTGGAGGGGGCGGAGCTCGCCGCTCTTATCGGCGCGCGGGAGACGTTGCACCGGTGCCGACCGCTCGTCGCGCTGACTGTCTATCACGATGCTGCCGGCCTGATCGAGACGCCGCGCTGGCTGGTGCGGAACCTGCCCGATTACGCAATTTTCATGCGCACCCATGCCTGGTGCGGCACAGGCGCCGTGCTCTATGCCCTTCCCAAAGAGAGGCTCGTTCCATGACCGTATCGGCCGCCGCCAATCGTTTCGTCATGGATCTCGGCATGAACAATGGCGACGACACTGCCTACTATCTCGCCAAGGGGTACGATGTCGTTGCGCTGGAGGCGAACCCGCGACTCGCCTTCGCCGGTCGCGCACGGTTTGCCCCCGAAATTGCCGCCAAGCGTCTGACGCTCGTCGAAGCCGCAATTTGGAAGACGTCCGGCATCGTGACCTTCCATGTCAATGACGACAACGATCATTGGAGCAGCATCGAGCCCGGTTGGGCGGGGCGCGACGACACGGCGACCCACCCGGTGGAAGTGCCCGCCGTGACTCTCGGCGACCTGTTCAAGCGCCATGGCTCGCCGTTCTACCTGAAGATCGACGTCGAGGGCGTGGACGGGCTGGTGCTGGACCAATTGCGGGAGCAACCCACCAAGCCTTCCTATGTGAGCGTCGAGGATTGCCGCTTCGGATTCGACTACATCGAAACACTGGCCGCTGCTGGGTATGACGGCTTCAAGCTGCTGGATCAGTCTACGGTGGGGGAGATGCGGGATACGGAAATCGACTACGACTTTCCCGCGTCATCCTCAGGCCCCTTCGCCGAGGATGTGCCGGGCCACTGGTTGGCCAAGCGGGAGTTCGTTGACCTCTATGCGAGGACGGTGCGCGACCGGTCGGGGCGCCGACTCGCACCGAGGACAAACTGGTGGGATATCCACGCGGCACGGCTCTGAAGCCGGGATCGACGCGAACGACCGCGAGCCGTTCGGTCCTGCATCAGAACTTCGTCAGGATGACCGAGCGCGTAGCCTTCAGCTACAATGGGAGAGAAGATCGCATTCGACCGCCACCGCCATCCCCCCCCCCTCGCGCCAGGAGGGACGGAGGCCGCGCCCATTTGACCCGGCCGACCGTAAAACCATGTCTGCCGAACGTCACGCAGGGATACGTCCCCTTTGGTCCGGACGCGAAGGTTCAGCGTCACACCAGCCTGTCATGCGACCTGACATCAGGCGCTTGCCGTCGAACTGGGGTCGTCGGCCCCGGTGTCTTTCCCAATCTGTCGTCCGACACGGAGCAGGCAGCGATCGCATCGGAGCCATCCGCCATGCCGCCTCCGAAGCGACAGATGTTCCCCTCAGGGGCGGAGCCGTTCTCGCCGGCACTTCCGCCGACCTCGTCATTTTCGCGGTGTTGTTTCGCAGTCGATTGGACCGGTCCGCTCGGTCCGCGGTACGCCGAAAGGCGATGGACGGGGCGGGGCAAGCCGCGCATGGTGCGGCCATCAGGAGCGGCGACCGGGTCTGACGATCATGGCAGTAGCGACGCCGTGATGTGTGCCCAACCGCTGATCGCAAGTCGGACGTGGACCATGCCGTGGCTCCAGGCCATCACCGCCCCTCCAGGACATCGGGAGTCCGACCAGTGAAAAAGCTGCTCTTCATCATTCCCCCCTATTTCAACGCGAACGACTATCTCGACAAGCATCGCGCGGCCGTGCTGCCCGCCTTCACGATCCCCTACGGGATCCTGTCGATGGAGGCCTATCTGGTCAAACACTGCGCCCAGCTGGGCGGCATGCGATTGCTGGATCTCAATGTCACGCTCAAGCGGCTGGTGGAAACGCGGACGGTCGATGCCCACGAGGCCGTCTTCAATGCCGAACTGCAAGCGGTTCTGGAGGATTTCCAGCCCGATATCGTGGGGATTTCGGCGCTGTTCAACTCGTCGTTCGGATATATCCAGCGGCTGGTCAAAGTCGCCAAGGATTTCGATCCCGGCATCCTGACGATCGCCGGCGGCGGGCTGCCTTCGGCGGCCTACAAGTTGATGCTCGACACCTGTCCGGATCTCGATGCCATCTGCAAGGGCGAGGGCGAACTGCCGCTCAAGGCGCTGATCAATTCAGACGATCCGGCTGAGGTCATCGCGAACCATCGCGCCTGGGTCGACCGGCCGGCGATTGCCAGGGGCAAGGCGCCGGCCCACGATTTCATCGCCGATCTCGACGACATCCCACCGATGAACTATTCGATCATCGATCTCGACAACTACAACCAGCGCGGGATCGACAAGCGCTACACCGACCAGCCGAAGCGGGAAATGGCGATCCACACCTCTCGCGGCTGTCCATTCCTGTGCGTGTTTTGCTCCAATCCCTCGCTGCATGGCCGCGATGTCCGCTTCATGTCGGTCGAACGTGTGGTCGCGGATGCCAGGCGCATGCGCGACGATTTCGGCATGACCGTTCTCATGCTGGAGGACGACCACTTCTTCCATGACAAGGAGCGCGCCAAACGGCTGCTGCGGGAGCTGGCAAAGCTCGACATCCGCTGCGAGTTTCCCAATGGCGCCGCAGTCTATGCGATCGACGACGACATGGCTGAACTGCTGGCCGCAGCTGGGGTCTCGGCGGTGGCATTGGCCGTGGAATCGGGGTCTAACCATGTGCTCAACAACATCATCAAGAAGCCGCTGAAGAAGAAACTGATCAGGCCCGCGGTCGAAGCCTTGCGCAAGCACGGTGTGCGATCGCATGTGTTCATCGTCACCGGCCTGCCCGGCGAGCTTGACGAGCACCGGCAGGAAACGCTGGAGATGCTGCTGGAAAACGGGTTCGACTGGATCCACGTCTACCTCGCGATCCCGATTTTTGGCAGCCGGCTGTATGATATCTGCGTCGAGAACGGCTATATCGAAAACACCGGCAATGAGAATTTCGTCGCGACCAAATCGGTGATCCGGGCGCCGGGAATCGACCCGGTGAAGCTCGAGGCCTTTGCCTACGAAACCCAGCTTCGGGTGAATTTCGTCGAGAACTACAACATCAAGATCGGGCGGCATGACATCGCGCTCCACTACATGAAGAACGTCGTCGACAAATATCCCGATCACGGCTTCGGCCACTTGTACGTTAGCCAGTGCTATGCGGCGCTCGGAGACCAGGAGCTGGCGCTGGAGCATGCGGCCAGCGCACGCACCATCTTCGACACCGACGACTGGTGGAAAGCCCTCGCTATCAAGCATGGGTGCGACTATCGGCGCATCATCGATGCGGTCGTCGACGAACAGCCGCTGCCGCCAGTGGCTGGTTCGGCCAAGCCAATCGTGGAAATGGCTTCGGTGTGATGGCGGCTTTCCTGTCCCCGTATTCCTCGGCCGAAGGAGGATCATGTTACCGTGTCCTGTCCCGCGATCGTCGCCCCCGGCGCTTCGAGGCGGTCCAGGCATCGCTGCGCAGCCGTAACCCGAAGCTTTCATCTCCTCGCATACTTACGGGTCCGATTGCTGCGCATGGAGGAAGAGCTGGCGAACGCGCGACAACGGATCAGCCGCCTGATGACGGTGATGGAGCGCGGTCTCATCGAAGCGTTCGATCCCGATCTCGCAGCGAAGCTTTCTGCGGAAGCAACTCACAATGACGGAGGGCGGGCCGTACCCACTGGGAGTCAGGAATGGTGCAGCCGACAGGGTTCGAACCTGTGACCTTCGGCTTCGGAGGGCGACGCTTCATTCGGCTGACCTACAGGGTCGCAAACCCGGCCGGCGATGTCGGACCCGCGTCTATCGCAACGTTCGCGCCGAAGATCGAAAACAGTACCGTCAAGGACCACTTCTGTCCGGATGGTACTTCCGAATTTGGAGCTGATCAATATGGACGAGGCCCGTCACACGGACCGTCAACTCCGATTGCTGCATACCGATAGACACCAATAGGATATGATAGATTATTATCTATTTATCAATGCGTTATAGCGTATCGTGGCGTGCCTTCGGATACTGCCGGAGGAGCGAAAATCACTCCCATTCGATTATTTTTTTCGACCTAAACATCTGTTTTAATTGCACAAAATTTATTTTTAGCCGGCATATACCGTGAGCGAGACCGTCAAAAAGTTAGCCTCTTGAATTTGCAGGTTTTTTTGGAACGGTGCCGACTTTAAAAATTCTGTTAACTATCGACATCTATCGGCCATTTCACGGGTGTCTTGAACGGCGAAAGTCGAACGTCACCTTTTAATAAAGTACCGTCAAAACCGACAAACTCAATACGCTCACCTCGATCCTGGATCGATGGATCGCGGGCGTTGGTGCGCGAGAACTACGCGGACTTCGGGCCAACACTTGCCTGCGAGGAGCTGATTGAGCGCCGCCAGATCGCAGTCAGCAACGAGACGCTACGCAAATGGATGACCGATGCCGGCCTCTGGATGTCCCGCCGCGAGCGCAAGGTTGCTGTCAGCAACTCGACCCCTACCGCAGAACCCTCGATGATCGCCGCACCGGTGATGCGGTCCTACAGTGCTATGAAAGGTGCAGACGCCATCAGCGACGCTACACCGCCGAGCTACAGCATCCGTTGGCACACGACCTCGAAGGCGCCCAGCAGTTCGCGCTTCAGAACCTTGCCGCTGGGATTGGTGGGCAGTTCGTCGACGAATTCGTAGCGCTTCGGCCGCTTGTAGGACGCCAGATCGTCGCTTGTCCGGCAATAGGCATCGATCGCCTCGGCCGACAAGTCGGGATCGCTGCGGACCACCACCGCCGTCACCGTCGCGCCCCACCGATCGTCCGGAAGACCGATCACCGCAGCCTCCCTAACCCCCGGACAGCGGTAGAGAACCTCCTCGACCTCGCGCGGATGGATGTTTTCGCCGCCGGAGACGATCATGTCGTCGGCGCGTCCATGAAAGTAGTAAAACCCATCGGAATCCTTGGAAAACAGATCACCGGTGTAGACCCAGCCGGCCTTGAGCTTCTTCTGCGTCTCGAACGGCTTGTTCCAGTAGCCACTCATCGCCTGTGGCCCGCGCACGATCAACTGGCCGATCTCGCCGCTCGCCACCTGCTCGCCCGGCGCCACCTCGCGCGAAGGATCGTCGCGGATCACCCGGCATTCGGTGATCAAGGTCGGCTTGCCACAGGAGCCGAGCTTGGCGAGAGCGTCGTCCGGGTGGAGAAGCAACGCCAAGCTCGCCTCGGTCATGCCGTAGCCGTTGAAGACGCGCGGGCAAAGCTCGGCGAGAACCCGTTCCATCACAGCCGTCGAAATCGCCGAGCCGCCGGTCGTCAAAAGGCGCAGGCTCGATAAGTCGAATTCCTTGAAACCTGGGTGAAACAGCATCTCCTGGAGCTGCGTCGGGACGGCGAAGAGCGTGGTGATCCGATCCGTCTCGATGGTCGCCAGCGTCTTTTCCACTTCGTAGCGCCCAAGGACGACGTTGGTGCCGCCCACCATCATGTGCGGTATGAAATAGGCCTGCATGCCACCAACATGATAGAGGGGCGCGATATGGAGGGCGTTGTCGCGGTGGTTGAGACCATATTCCATCACGCAATTCATCGCGATGGACAGGTCGTTGCCGTGGGTGTGAACCACTCCCTTGGGCTTGCCGGTCGTTCCGGACGTATAGACCAGAGCCGAGATGTGCGAACCGTCGAGGCTCGGATAGATCTCCTCGCGCTCGTGTGTCTCTTCGGCCAGCGTCTCGAAATGGTGGTGGCCCCGCGGGATGTTCGCTTCATCGTAGGCACAGCCGATGAAGTCATGGACCGAGCGGATTTGAGCCTGGATCTTCAGCGCGTTCCGGGTGAGATTGCGGCCATAGATCAGCACCCGCGCGCCCGAATCCTGGATGACGTAGGCCGCCTCGCCCGCCGCCAGCCGATAATTGAGCGGCACGGCGACCGCGCCGAGAAGCTGGCAGGCGAAATAGGTCGTTACGGAATTTTCCGAGGTGGAGACGTAAAAAGCGACCCTGTCGCTCGCCCTGACGCCGATGTCGGAAAGCGCCTGGGCGAATCGGCGGATACGGGCGAACCATTCGGCGTAGGTCCACCGCCGGTTCTCGAAAATGAGGGCCGGATGGCCTGGGTAGCGGTCCACCGACGCTTCGAGCNGGCGAACCATTCGGCGTAGGTCCACCGCCGGTTCTCGAAAATGAGGGCCGGATGGCCTGGGTAGCGGTCCACCGACGCTTCGAGCATACGGGCGATATTCACTGGGATCGTCTTTCCGTCTTGAACATCAGAGATTCGGCTTGATCGTCGGCATCTCGCGGGCGGCGATCAGGTATTTGCACATCTCGGACGTGCCGCCGACGATCGGCAGGGCGCGGGCATCACGGTAGATCTGTTCCGCCCTTCCATACTGCCGGGTGATACCGTCGCCGCCGAGGATCTGTACGGTTCGATCCGCGCAGAAGGTCGCCGTCTCGGTGGCGACCAGTTTGGCCTGCGCCGCCTCGCGCATCAGCGCCTTTCCGTCGAGGCCGGCGTCATACATTTTGGCAGCCCGGTAGGTCAGCAATTCCGCGGCGTCGATCCGCCAGCTCATCTCGGCGATCATGTCCCAGATGAGCTGCTTCTGCCCCAGCTTCTGCCCGAAGGCGTCGCGTGTCTCCGCGTGCTCTCGCGCGATATCGAAGGCCGACCGCGCGACGCCGAGGCTGGAGCCGCCGAGGATGACGCGCTCAAAGTTGAAGGCGCCCAGCATGATACGAAACCCGCCGCCGACCTCGCCGAGGAGGTTTTCCTCCGGCACGCGCACGCCGTCGAGCGCGACCTCGCCGACAACGCAGCCGCGCCGCCCCATGAAGTCGTAGCTGCGTGGGAAGGAAAGACCGGGCGCATCCGCCGGCACGGCGATCGCGGACATCCCCTTCTGCGGCGCCACGCTGGGATCGCTGATCCCCCAGACGACGTAGATGTCGGCTTTGCCGGCATTGGAGATGTAGCGCTTGAAGCCGTCGATGACCCATTCGCTCGCCGCCTCGTCGAAGCGGATCGTCGTCTCCATGCCGGCACTGTCGGAACCGACATTCTTCTCGGTCATGCAGATCGAGCCGACGGCTCGGCCCTCCAGAATCGGCAGCAGATAACGCTTACGGATATCCGGCCGTGCGTGACGATGAAGCGGAAAGGCGCAGGACAGCGCCGTCGCGATCGTCGTCTCGAAGGCGTAGTTGAGCGCCGCCGCCTCCTCGGACACGATGGTGGCGTGGGTCAATCCGGAAGCGGAAAGTTCGCCACGATACAGGTCGGCGAACATCAGCTTCATGTAGCCGGCCTCGCCGAGCGCCCGAACGGCTTGTTTCACCGCTTCCCAGTCCTGCCGGCTCTCGATGGCATCGGCGCGCGGGGCGAGTTCCTCCGCGAAAAACCGCCGGATCTCATCCCGAAAGCCGCGATCCTCGTCGGTCAGAAGGAAATCGCGCATCCTATGCTCCTCAGCCACCGACGCGGATGAAATCGGGAACGCCGAGTTGTTTGACCAGGCGTTCGGTTTCGCGCAGGACGAGGTCGATGTTGGAATCGCGTACGGTGGGCAACTGGCGCCGCGCCCGGCGCACCTGATCATAGTCGATCTCCGCCATGATCATTCTCTCTCCATCGTCCGCCACCGCCAGCTCGGCGCCGAACGGGTCGACAATGCGCGAGCCGCCCCAGAAGGTCAGATCCTTTTCGACGCCGCAGCGATTGGCGAGGATCGTCGGGGCGCCGTACATCATCGAATAGAACTTCGCCGTCAGCTTCCAGCCGCCCGGATTGTCGAATTCCGCGCCGACGGCCTCCACCCCGGAACTGATCGGTGCGATCAGAAGAGTCGCGCCATGCAGGAAGGCGAGATGCGTCAACGCGGGATTCCAGAGATCGGCGCAGATCAGCAATCCGGCCCGCCAATTCGCGTCGAGGGTGTAGGTGTCGACAAAACGGCCATTGGCGAAATGCTTGCCTTCCTCCAACTGGCCATAGGTCGGAAGATTGACCTTGCGGTGGATGTATTCCAGCCCGCCGCGATAGAGGCTCGCCGCGGCGTTGTAGAATTGCGCGCCGGGTCCCTCCTCGATCAGGCCGACGACCACGCGCATCTCCCCCGCGGCCTCGGCGAGCCGTATCAGTCGTGGGTCGTGACGGCTCATCGCCGCCTCAAGCAGACTGTCCGGACCCTGATGGCCGACCAGCGAGAGTTCCGGGAACACCAGCAGATCGACACCGGCGCGGCGGGCGTCCGCTATCCAGTCGAGATGTTTGTCCACATTCGCGTTGGCGTCGCCGATGACGCTTGCGATCTGCGCAACCCCGGCATTGACGATCAATTTGGAATTCACAACAGGCTCACCGACGACACCGTACCCACAACGGAAGTCGGGGCGGCACGAGCGCCCCGACGGTTTCAACACTCGCCGTTCAGACGAGGTTATTCTCTTTCAAGAAGGTTTCGGCAACCTCCTCGATGCTCTTCTTCTCGACGTCGACCTCGGCGTTGAGTCTGGCCATTGTGGAATCGTCGAGCTTCTCGGCGATGGAACTCAGCTGTGCGTCGAGTTCGGGGGACTCGTCCAGAACCTCTTTCCGGACCACCGGGGCCAAGGCGTAGGAGGGGAAATAGCCCTTGTCGTCCTTCAGCGTGACGAAGTCGAAGGCCGGAATGCGGCCATCGGTGGCGAAGACCAGGCCGACGTCGACCTCGCCGTCCTTCAGCGCCTGATAGACAAGGCCTGAATCCATCCGCTTGATGTCGGAGCGGGGAAACTCAAAGCCGTAGGCTTCCTGCAGCGGCTTGAGACCGTCGGGTCGCGCATAGAACTCGGCGTTCGAGGCCAGCGTCAGGCCCGAATCCTCGTTCACCTTCGTGGCCAGGTCGGACAGGCTTTCGACGCCCTTCTCTTCCGCGTCCGCCCTGCGCATGGCGAGAGCGTAGGTGTTGTTGGCGTCGGACGGCGCGAGCCACACGAGGCCCTTCTCGGCATCGAGTTCCTTGACCTTCTCGTAGGTCTCGTCCGGTCCGAGCTTCTCCTCGATCTTGTTGTAGGTGATCAGGGAGGTGCCGGTATATTCCCAATAGACGTCGATCTGGCCGTTTTCCATGGCTTGACGAACCGCCGCCGAGCCCATGCCGGAGCGGTTGTCGACCTCGTAGCCTTTCGCCTCGAGGAACTGCGTGGTGATTTCGGCGAGCAATTGCTGCTCGGTGAAGTTTTTGCCGCCGACGACGATCTCCTCGGCCGTTACCGCGTTGGTCGAGGCGAGCGCGAGGAGGCCGCCGGCTATCAAGGCTTTTAGGGGTTTGTAGAACATTTGGTGGTTCCTCCTTGTTGTTTGGGCGTGCGCCCATCTCAGCGAAGCGGATTCACGCCGCGTGGAATGAGCCAGTACTGCGTCTGGCTCATGATGAAATCGACCAGGACGGCGAGCGTGGCCGTCGGCAAGGCTCCCGCGAGAAGCATGCCGGTCTCCATCAGATCGATGCCGGTGAAGATCAGCTCGCCGAGCCCGCCGCCGCCGATCAGGAAGGCCAGCGGCGTGGTGCCGACATTGATCGCGAGCGCCGTGCGGATGCCGGAGAAAATCACGTAAAGCGCGTTGGGGATCTCGACGCGCCAGAGAATCTGCGACGGCGTCATGCCCATCCCGCGTGCGGCTTCTTTGAGATAGGCCGGCACCGCCAGAAGGCCGGCATAGGTGTTGCGGATGATCGGCAGCAGCGAGGCGACGAAGAGGCCGAAGACCGCCGGCGTAAAACCGATGCCGAGCAGCGTCATCGAGAGAGCCAGCACCGCCAGCGTCGGAATCGTCGTGCCGACATTGAAGATCTGCATGATCGTCTCGGCCGCCCCCGCCATCGCCGGCCGCGACAGCCAGATGCCGGTCGGAATGCCGATAAGGATGGCAAGGCTCCCCGACACGCCGACGAGAACCACGTGCTGCCGTGTCAGGTAGATAATGTCGGCCCAGTAGTCGGCGATGTTGGCGATTAGTCCGACATTCGTCACCCAAACCCCCAGCGCGAAGGCGAGAGCCAGGCCGGCGAGCAGTGGAAGGCGGCTTTCAGCGGCCATGATGCGCCTCACCGCCGTTGGCCTTGGCGCGATAGGTTTCGCCCAATACCCGTTTGATGTTCGATTGGGTGATGACGCCTTGATATGTGTTAGCTGCGTCGACGCATGCCACCCAGCTCCTGTCGTGGGTGAACATTTCGGAGACGACGGTCCTCAGATCGGCATTCTCCCGTACCGTCGTCAGCAACGGCGCCGTGACTTCGGCGACGTTGCCCCCGTTCTGGGTGGCCGTCTCAATAGTCAGATATCCCGTCGGGCGTTTTTCGGCGTCGAGGACCACCGCGAAATCCATCTCCCGCTCGCGCATGATGGCGGCGGCGTCGGCGGTGGTCGTATGCCGGGAGACAACCGGCGCCTCGGGGTCCATGGCCTCGGCGGCCGTGACCAGACGCAACCGCTTCAGCGTCCGGTCCGCGCCGACGAATTCGGCGATGAACTCGTTTGCAGGATGCGCCAGGATATTGTCTGGATTATCGTATTGCTCGAGTTTCCCGGCGCGGAAGATGGCGATCTTGTCTCCCATCTTCACCGCCTCGTCGATATCGTGGCTCACGAACATGATCGTCTTGTTGAGTTCCGCCTGCATCTTCAGGAACTCGTCCTGGATAATCTCCCGGTTGATCGGATCGATGGCGCCGAACGGCTCGTCCATCAGCATCACCGGCGGGTCGGCGGCCAGGCCGCGAATGACGCCGATCCGCTGCTGCTGCCCGCCGGAGAGCTCCTTGGGATAACGCTTCAGGAACTGGGCCGGATCGAGCGCCACGAGTTCCAAAAGTTCCGCGGCGCGCTTTCGGGCCTTGGTCATGTCCCAGCCGAGAAGCTTGGGAACGACGCAGATATTCTCCTCGACGGTCATGTTCGGAAACAGGCCGATCTGCTGGATCACGTAGCCGATCCGGCGGCGCAGCTCGACCGTGTCGATCTTGTCGGTGTCCTCGCCATCGATGTAGACTTTACCGGAGGTATGGGGGATCAGCCGGTTGATCATCTTCAACGCGGTCGTCTTGCCGCAACCGGAAGGTCCGAGCAGGATGCAGATCTCGCCCCGCGGCACATCGAGATTGATGCGGTCGGCGGCGACGATCGGCCCGTTCGGCGTCTCGAAGACCTTCGTCAGATTCTCCAGCCGGATCATCGTTCGCTCCCCCCTTCCAAGTTCATTGCTCGACACCTTTCGGGGTTAGGCGCTTCTGCACCCACAGGAGGGTGTAGTCCGCAAGGATCGCCAGGAGGCTGACGGCGAGCGCGCCGGTGATGAGCTGGCGCGGATCGGTCTGGCTGATGCCGCGCGAGATCAGCACGCCGAGACCGCCGGCTCCGATATACGCAGCGATTGCCGCCACTCCGATATTCATGACAACCGCGGTTCTGACGCCGGCCATGATGACCGGCACGGCGAGCGGAATCTCAACACGCCGCAGACGCTGTGCGGACGTCATCCCCATACCTCTGGCTGCTTCGCGCAGCGCCGGGTCGACATTGGTAATCGCCGTATAGGTGTTCCGGATGATCGGCAGCTGCGAGTAGAGCAGGATGGCGATCACAGCGGGCAGATAGCCGATCCCCTGTCCGATGATCGAAAGGACCGGGATCAGGAGGCCGAAGAGCGCGATCGAGGGCACGGTGATGATGATCGAGGCGACATAGAGTACCGCGTCGGCGACGGCCCGGTTCTGGGTAATCGCGATCCCGATCGGGACCCCGGTGAGAATGGCGAGCCCCACCGCCACGCCGACGATCCAAAGATGCTCGATGCCGAGTTCGATGATCGTGTCGATATTGTCGATGATGAACTCGATCGTCTCCATGCTGATCGCCTACCTCCCGCGACTTACTTCCCCGCAGCAGAGAAATGAAAGCCGACGTTTCTCTGTAAACGGCTCATCAAGGATGCCGCCCCTCCTTTGCCTATCCTAATCATGCTTTGCCTCCGGACGCATCCGCTCGGCCGGATTTGCTTGCGTCAACAAAGCTTTGCGCCAACGACACGTCGCCTCAACCGCGGATGCGGCCCTGATTGGCGTCGAACAGCGGCACCGGTTGGATGCGCGCCGCCAGCCTCTCGCCGAGCAATTCGATCTCGAACCCGTCGCCGTCGGCGATTTCCTTCGGCACGTAGCCCATCGCCATCGACACCGACGAGCCGTGCGCGTAGCCGCCGGACGTCACCCAGCCCCGCACCGCGCCGCGATGCCAGATCGGCTCGTCGCCGATCACTTCCGCGTCCCGCGCCTCGACAGTGAAAGCCCGTAGCCGCAAACGACCGCCGCTCGCGCGCTCCTCAATGGCTGCGGTCTTGCCGATGAAATCGGCCGGCTTGCCATAGGCGACGAAGCGGTCGAGCCCGGCTTCGAGCGGACCGTAGATCGGCCGATATTCCCGCAGCCATGACCCATAGTTCTTTTCAAGCCGCAGTGCGTTCAAGGCGCGCGAGCCGAACAGCCCGATCCCGAGCGGTTCCCCCTCCTCCATCAGCTTGAGAAAAACAGCCCGTTGGTATTCCGGCCGCATCCAGATCTCGTAGCCGAGATCGCCGGTATAGCTGACCCGCCCGACGAGGCAGGGCGACATGCCGACGTCCATCCTGCGAATGTCCATGAACTTGAAACTCGTCGCCGAAACGTCCTCGCGAACGAGTTTCCGCAACAGCTCGCGCGACCTGGGCCCGGTGATCGCCAGCCCGGAAAGCCCGCCGCCATGCGCCTCGATCCGCACCGAACCGTCCGCGGGCAGATGCGTCTCGAACCATCGCATATGGTACTGCTCGGCCGCCCCCGAGCCGGTGAGGAACCAACCGGCCTTCCCAAGATTGGCCAGGGTGAAGTCGCCGATCAGCCTGCCGTCCTCTTTCAGCATCGGCGTCAGAGTCATCCGCCCCGGCTTCGGGAGGCTCGCCGGCAGCAGCCGGTCGAGCCAGGATTCCGCGCCCGGTCCACCGATCGTGTAGTTGGCAAAGCCCGAGATTTCCGAAAGCCCGACCGCTTCGCGGACCGTCAGGCATTCTCCGGCCACATGCTCGAAATCCGACGACCGCCGCCATGAGAGCTCATCGCGGACGCCTTTCGGCGCGAACCAGAGCGGTACTTCCAGACCATGGGACGCGCCCCATTGCGCGCCGCGGGCGGACAAGAGGTCGTAGATCGGCGTCGTCTTCAACGGCCGGCCAGCGGTAAGTTCCTCGTTGGGGAAGCGGATGGAGAAGCGCCGCGCGTAGTTCTCGCGTACTTTGGCATTGGTGTAGGCAGGGCTCGCCCAGTCGCCGTAGCGCGCGATGTCCATCGCCCAGACGTCGAAGCCCGGATCGCCCTCGATCATCCAATTGGCGAGCGCAAGCCCCACGCCACCGCCCTGGCTGAACCCGGCCATTACGCCGCAGGCCACCCAGAAGCCCGGTCGGCCGCGCACCGGCCCGACCAGCGGATTGCCGTCCGGCGCGAAGGTAAACGGGCCGTTGATGATCTGCTTGATGCCGGTCCGCTCGAAAGCCGGAAAATGTTTGAAACCGACTTCCAGCGAGGGTGCGATGCGGTCGATATCCGGCTCCAGCAGCTCGTGGCCGAAATCCCACGGTGTTTCAACCTCGGCCCAGGGTTTGCCGGCCTTCTCGTAGGTGCCCATCAGCATGCCGCCGCGCTCCTGGCGCAGATACAATTCGCCATCGAAGTCGATAGCGTGAATGATTTCGCGGCCGGTCTTCCTATTCCACTCGGCGACCTCGGGCATGTCCTCGGTGATCAGGTACATGTGCTCCATGGCCAGGACAGGCAGTTCGACCCCGACCATGCGCGCGACCTCGCGGGCCCACAGTCCGCCGGCGTTGACGACGTGCTCGGCGACGATCTCGCCCTTGTCGGTGATCACCCGCCAGTATCCGTCCTCGCGCTGGACAAGGTTCTCGACCTTGGAGAAGCGATGGATTTCGGCGCCCAGTTTCCGCGCGGCCTTGGCATAGGCGTGGGTGACGCCGGAGGGATCGAGATGTCCGTCGACGACAGTTCGCACCGCCCCGACGAATTGCGACGGATCGAGCAGCGGCATCAGTTCGCCGGCTTCCTCCGCCGAGATTTCCTCCAGCTCGATGTCGAGATAGCGGCCCTTGGCTACGACGCCGCGCAGCCAGTCCATCCGCGCCTCGCTCGCCGCCAGCATGACGCCGCCGGTCAGATGCACGCCGGTCGCTTGGCCGGACAGATCCTCGATCTCCTTGTAGAGGTCGATGGTGTATTTCTGCAGCTTGGCGACGTTGGGGTCACCGTTGACCGTATGCATCCCGCCGGCCGCGTGCCAGGTGGAGCCGGAGGTCAGCTCACTGCGCTCCAGCAGGACGACGTCCGTCCAGCCGCCCCGCGCCAGATGGTAGAGCACCGAGCATCCGATGACGCCGCCTCCGATCACGACTGCCCGAGCGTGTGATTTCATCGGCGCCTCGCTCCTGTTCCTACGCGGCTCATTCGATTCTCCCAGTCGCGCGAAGATTCATGGCTCCCCCGCCCCGATGTCTTCCTTGCGCCGGGCGACATAGGCTTCCAACGCCTCGCCAACGGCCGGGTCGATCACTGGCTCCTGATATTCGGCGAGCGCCCTTTTCCAGATGTCCGTGGCGCGGCTGGTCGCGTCCTTGGAGCCGGATTCGGTCCAGCTCCCGAAGTTCTGCCAATTGGACAAGAGCGGCTGGTAGAAGGCGGTCGAATAGCGCTCTAGCGTATGCGGCTCGCCGAAAAAGTGCCCGCCGGTCGAAACGCCGGCCAAGGCGTCGAGCGCCAGTTCCGCCTCGTTGACCTCGATCGGCTTTAAAAATTCGATCATGTGCTGGATCATCTCGACGTCGATGATCAGCTTCTCGAAGGACACCGTCAGCCCGCCCTCCTGCCAGCCGGCGGCGTGGTAGACGAGGTTGCCGTGGCCGAGAATCGCGCCCCACAGCGCCATCAGCGTCTCGTAAGCGCCCTGCGCGTCCGCCGCGTTGGAGGCACTGCCGGGCGTCGTGCGATAGGGCAGACGGTAGCGCCGCGCGAGCTGGCCGCTGGCGATGTTGGCCTTCGTGTTCTCGGGCGTGCCGAAGGCCGGGGCGCCGGAGCGCATGTCGACATTCGACGTGAACGCCCCGTACATCACCGGCGCGCCGGGATTGACGAGTTGCGTCAAGACGACGCCGAAGAGCGCCTCGGCGTTCTGCTGGGCAAGCGCGCCGGCGAGCGTCACCGGGCTCATCGCCCCCATCAGCGTGAACGGCGTGATCGCGGCGGACTGGCCGAATTCGGCCATGGTCATCAGCCCCTCGGCCATCGCCTCGTCGAAACGGCGTGGCGAGTTGACGGAAATGATGGTCGTGATCCCCGGATCGGAGCGCATCTCGTCGACGGTCATACCGCGCGCGATCGCCATCATCTCGATGCCGTCGAGCGCCCGGCCACGGCCGATGGCAGTGGCATGGAAGCACTTGTCCGTCAGCGTCAAATTGGCAAAATAAGTGTCGAGGTGGCGCGAATTTGCTGGTAGCTCCATCGGCGCGCAGACCTGGTTGCCGAGCATGTGGATGCAGTTGAAATGCTGCGCCAGTCGGACGAGGTCGCAATAGTCCCGATAGTTTCCCGCCCGCCGGCCGCGCTCCATGTCGTGAACGTTCGGCGGCCCGGCGACGAGGGTGAAATTGATGCTGACGCCGCCCAGAACAATCCGTCGGGCCGGATTGCGCGGCGTCAGCGTATAGACCGATGGCGCCGTTTTCACCGCCTCCTCGACCAGGCCCCGGTCGATCCGAACGTTCGCTGTTTCCTGGTCGACAGTCGCGCCGGCCTTGGCGAAGAGGGCGAGTGCGCGCGGGCTCATCACCTCGATGCCCATCTCTTCCAGAATTCGCATCGAGGCGAGATGAATCGCCTCGATCTGATCGTCCGAAAGGACGGCCATCGGCGGGTAAGGATTGCGGACAGGGCGGAGCGGCAGTTGCGGAAGAGTCGTCGCGGTCCGGCCCCGACTCTGGCTGCGCCGCGCGCGTGTCCGGCTCATGCCGTCTCTCGCAGGTTCGGGACGAGTCGCGGTTCGCTGGCCTCGGGTGGCCGCGAAATCGCTTCGAGAAGCGGCGTCACCGAGGCGGCCTCGTCGAGATTGGCCACCAGATCCTCGACCGCGCCGACACGCTCGCCGAGGCCCGAAACCGCCATCAGGGCGTGGAATTTCTCGGCAATCTCGCCATCGCTCAAAGGCGTGTCGGCATCGCCGCGAGCGGACGCCGGCCCGGAGCGCACGATCGAGCCGTCCTCCATGTGAAGCTCGATCCGCGCCCAGCGCTCAGCGGGAAACCTGGCATTGAACGCCGGGTCTTCGACGAGCCGAACGGCCTCGGACAGACGCAGAATCTCCGGATCCCGAAGCGCCGGACCGGAGATTTCCGCAGGTCCGACGTCGCCCTTGACAAGGGCCGCCGCGATCGAAAAGGCGAGACTATACTGCGCTTCCTCTGTAGTGGCGGGACGCGCCTTTGCGAGCCGCGAGGCCTCGTGAAACGTGTGGACGGTGATGCCTGTGATCCGCTCGCCCGCGGCATTGGTGGCGGCCAGCGCCTGAAGCCCGGCTTCGATCGCCGGCTGGGCCCAACGACAGACCGGATAAGGCTTGAAATAGCATTCGAGGATGCGCCAGCGGCTTCCAAGATCGTCCCATATATCGGCGACTTCCTCGGCTTCGGCCGTCAGCGCTGGCGCGCCGGTGAAGCCGTCGCGGGCGAGATAGGCGGCGCTGACGCCCGCCATCGCGCCCCAGCCCGATCCGTCCTTGACCATCGTCGGATGGTCGATGCAGCGCATCATCTGACTGCGCGGTCCGTGATATTCGGCGATGCCCATCGCCTCGCGCATCCGCGTCCGGCCCAGCCCGAGGACACGGCCGCACAACGCGGCGGCGGCAACTGCCACCCAGGCACCGGACGTGTGATAGTCGGCCGCCGTGCGATGCAGCGCGATGCCAGCGCGAATGGCGATCTCGTAGCCTAGCGCAATCAGAGTCAGGAATTCGGCGCCGGTAACACCGCCTTCGGCCTCGGCGACGGCGGCGATCGCCGGGAACAGGCCGCAGCCGGCATGACCCTTGGTCAGCGGATGGCCGTCATGGGCATCGAAGGCATCGATGGTCATCGCATTGGCGAGGGCCGCGCCGGCAGGGCTGACGCTTCGGCCGTCGAAGAACAGCGACGCGCCGACCTCGCCCGCTGCGAACTGGCTCCGCGCATGGCCGCGCGCGATCCTCGAAAGCTCAGTGGCCGAGCCCGCTGCGGCGACACCGACGAGGTCGAGCAGGCATCGCCGCACCTGCACCGCGACGGCATCGGGAATGTCTCGGCGCCGCGTCGACGCCACGAAGTCGATGGCCGAAGAATCCATGCCTCTGCGCTCCTCTCAGTGCGCGATTTCGACGGAACCGGGTTGGAGGCACGTCGGGCGCGTCGGTCCCGAACGGTCTGTCGAGAGAACGACATCTTCGAGAGTTGAGGACGTTCGGGCTATCGCAAATCCGACACCTTGATAGGGCGATACGTCCGGCGCGCCACAAGCCTGGTCTTCAATCAAACCGAGAATTACGCCGGGAGGCATTCGGCGCCTTGCCGAAATGGCTGCGATAGGCGGCGCTGAACTGCGAATGGCCGGCGAACCCGGTCATCTGGGCAATCTCGATCAGAGGAAGATTGGTGTGGATCAAGAGCTCGTGGGCCTTTTCCAACCGCCGCGCCCTGTAGAAATGCAGCGGCGAGCAGCCGAGCCAGGCCTTGAAAAGCCGCTCGAGCTGCCGCGGTGGCGTTTCGGAAAGGGTGGTGATGGCACCGATCGACAAGGGCTCTTCGATGTTCGCCAGCATCAGCGTGACGACCTTTTGCAGCGAGGGCGGCAACGTGACGAGACGATCGAGGGCGCCGGAGCGCTGGGCCTCGGACGGTTCCCTGATGCGGTCGATCTGGAACTGGTTGCCGACGGCCCGCGCAAGACTCCCCCCATGTGTCTCGGTAATCCGGTGCAGCATCATGTCGGCGCTCGCAAGCCCCCCTGAGGAGGTATAAAGATCCTTGTCGAAGACGAAGAGCGCGTTCTCGGCGCGGATCGCGGGGAATTCCTGCTGGAACGCGGGCAGATACTCCCAATGGACGGTGCAGCGCGCATCCCGGATGATGCCGGCGCGGGCCAGAATGAACGTTCCGCCCGAAATCGCACCGAGCTTGATGGTCTGCTGCCGCATGCGCTGGAGCGCGGCGTTGATTGCCGGCCGGCCGGCCGGGTCGGTGTCGGTGCCCGCGCAGGCGAAGAGATAGTCGAGCTTAGGGAACTCGCGGATAGAGCCGCAGGTCGAGACAGTCATGCCGTTGGAGGCACGGACCTCGGCTCCGTCGAGGCTGAGATAGCACCAGGAATAAGCATCCCGACCGAGCTGACGGTTGGCGCTGCGCAGGGGCTCGATTGCCGCCGCAAGGCTCATCATCGAAAAATTCTCGACGAGAAAGAAACCGATCCGCTCCGGCTCTCCGCCCATTTGCAATTCCTTTCGACAGCGGCATGGCTATCTTTCCGGAGAAGATAGCCATGGCCGCTTCGCGGCGGCAAGCCGCTCCTGCCGCTCCACCACAGACGGGCCGGGAGTTTGCCGTTTCGCAGGCCGCGTTCATTCCGCGCCAGAAATCGTCACTTCGCAGCAAGTCGCCAGCGGCTTGGGAAGATCGAAGGCATCGGCCCTGTCACGGCAACAGCCTCGATCGCCGCCGTGGGCGATAGAAACTGCTTCAAGAACGGCCGTCAGTTCGCGGCCTAGCTTGGCCTGGTGCCGAAGCAGCGATCCAGTGGAGGGCGAGTCTGCCTGTTCGGCATCAGCAAACGTGGCGATCGGTAACTGCGTACACTGATGATTCATGGCACTCGCGCCGCTTTAAGCCGGGCTGGCCGGCAAGCAGGATCCGCGAAGCCTCTGGCTCGGCAAAATGCGGCAACGGCGGCACCCCAACGTCGCGGCCGTTGCGCTTGCCAACAAGAATGCGCGGATCGTGTAGGCTATATTCTCGGGCGACACAGCTTACGAGCCCGCGCGGTCGGTGAAGGCGGCCTGAGGCGAAGCGGACGCCGACACGATCCTCGCCTGCTGCCAGCATGGGTCAAGGATTACTGCGAAATCCACCCGCACTCCGGCCTGAAGTTCCGATCGCCTCGGGAGTTCATCCGCCTCAGTGCCTAATCCAACCGCCGACTGTCCGGCGAAACGGGGTGCACTCCAGGATGAGCGGCAGCGTCAATTACGATAAGCGCCTGCGGTCGAGGTCGAAGGTTTCCTAATTGTCGCGCGAGGTCAAGGTCAGGACTGCGCGTCAATTAGGATGAGCGGT